>JAKLHH010000999.1 GCA_022710245.1 Myxococcota bacterium | reverse complement strand
GAGCTGTCGGAGCTACGAGCTGGTCGTGGTCGGCCGCGAGCTGTCGGAGTGGGAGCCCGACGACCAGCCGCAGCCGCCGCCGGCCCGGGTCAGCGGCGGCCAGCTCCTGGTCCGCCTCGACGACGGCAAGACCGCCGCCATCCCGCTCACCGCGCTGCGGAAGAAGCTGCTCGCGCAGCCGAGGCCCGCGGTGGCGCCGCCCCCGGCGCCCCCGGCGCGCCCGCCGAGGTAGAACCTGCGAGGCGGTGTGCCTTCGAGGCCGCGGCTGCTTCCAGCGATGGTCGAGCGGCGAGCTAGCTGAGCCGAGGGCTATCCGCCTGCCTGGAACGAGCGAGCCTGGAGAGAGCGCTCCGCCGGCTTCGTGATCCGCTCCCAGAACTCCCGCCGCGCCCTGAGCCTCGTCAGGTACAGATCCCACGGCAGCCACGCTGGCGTCGCGCGCTTCCAGGCCGCGTACGCCGGGTACTTGGAGCTGGTGATCTGCTCGGCCATCCGCGTCGAGCCGATGAAGAGGAGCACGAGCACCGCCGCGCCGAGGCCGCACAGGTGGTGGCTGCCGGTGGCCACGTAGAGCACGAGGTAGAGCACGATCCACTGGCTGATCTCGCAGACGTAGTTCGGGTGCCTGGAGAAGCGCCAGAGCCCGAAGGTGTTGAAGCCGAGCTGCACGCGCGGATCGTCCTTGTGCTCCGGCCGCCCGCGCCGCCGGTAGTAGGCGAGCTGCTGCAGGTCGGCGATCGTCTCGAGGAGGAGGAGCAGGCCCATCAGCGCGAAGAGCGCGAGCTCCAGCGGTGAGAGCGGCGTGGTGACGCGCCCGAGGAAGTAGAGGGGCAGGGTGAAGGTGAAGATGAGCGTGAGCTGGAAGCCGCAGATGAAGAAGAAGTTGAAGAGCTCGAAGGCGACGCGGCCCGGGATCTTCTGCTTCAGCACCGGCCAGCGGTAGTCCTCCTCGTAGAAGCCCTTCTTCTTCAGGCTGAAGGCGTAGCCGCCCTTGACCGCGAAGTTCGCGGTGAGGCGGAGCCCCCAGGCGAGGACCAGCCCCGCCGCGATCAGGTAGCGCGGGTTGTGGAGGTTCCCGGGGAGCCAGACCAGCGCGTACACGGGCGGCAGCAGCGACCAGAGCCGGTCGACGGTGGAGTAGTTGCGGGTCGCGAGGCCGCTCACGAACGCGACCGCGAAGCACCCGATCAGGATCGCCAGGGAGATGTGCAGGGAGTCCATGTCAGCCTCGAGAGGGTCCAGAAACCTAGCCAAGCACCCCTCACGAGTCAACCGCGCAGGCAGGCGCTCGGGCCGTGCGGCGCGGGGGTGATCCATCGGCCGGCACCCGCGAACGAGCCAGGTTGACCCTCGCGCGGGAAGCGTGCGACCTTGCGCGGCCGATGAGCTTGCCGAGCACGTACGCAGGAAAGCTGCTGCGCGTCGATCTCTCCACCGGCCGCAGCGAGACCTTCGACACCGAGCCCTACGCCAGCCGCTTCCTCGGCGGCCGCGGCGTCGCCACGGCGATCCACTGGGACGAGGTCCCGCCGGAGGCGCGCTTCTACCACGAGGACAACCGGCTGGTGGTGAGCTTCGGGCCGCTCTGCGGGATCCCCGGCGGCCTCGGCGGCTCGCGCTGGGGCATCTACTCGAAGTCGCCCTTCCCGGCGGCGGGGCACACCGGGCGCGAGCACTTCTGCTACGGCAACCTCGGCGGCAGCTTCGGCGCCGAGCTGCGCTTCGCCGGCTACGACGGGCTCGTCGTGCAGGGCCGGGCCGAGCGGCCGGTGTGGCTCGCCATCGAGGACGACCAGGTCGAGGTGCACCCCGCCGACGACCTCTGGGGCAAGGACACCGTCGAGACGCGCAGGGTGGTCACCGAGCGCGCCGCGGCCGGCTCGAAGGTGATGGCGATCGGCCCGGCGGGTGAGCACCTGGTGCCGCTGGCGACGGTCTTCGCCGACGGCGACGCCTCCTGCTCGGGCGGCATGGGCGCGGTGATGGGCGCGAAGAACCTCAAGGCCGTGGCGGTCCGCGGCTCCTCGCGCAAGGTGACGGTGGCGGACCCGGCCGCGGTGCGCGCCATCGACGCGCACGTCCGCTCGCTGCAGCGAGGCAACGTGAAGGTCTGGGGCCTCGACTTCATGGCCCACGGCTCGAAGACGCGCAAGTTCCCCTGCTACGCGTGCATGGGGCACTGCCTGCGCGTCCGCTACAAGGCCGAGAGCGGCGACTCGGGCAAGTTCATGTGCCAGGCGCGCTTCTTCTACATGCACCACGCCTGGGGCTACTACGGCGAGGACAACGACGTCCCCTTCCTGGCCAACCGCATCTGCGACCGCTACGGCATCGACACCTGGGAGGTGCAGGCGCTGATCGAGTGGCTGCTCCTCTGCCACGGGGCGGGGCTGGTCAGCGAGGCGGAGACGGGGCTCGACCTCAGCAAGGTCGGCAGCCTCGAGTTCATCGAGGCGCTGGTGCGGCAGACCTCGCTCAGGCAGGGCTTCGGCGAGCTCCTCGCGCAGGGCGCGCACGGCGCGGCGCGCACGCGGGGCGGACCGTCAGAGGCGCTCTTCACGCGCAACGACCCCTACGACCCGCGCTACTGCACGGTGAACACGCTCCTCTTCCCCTTCGAGACGCGCGAGCCCATCCAGCAGCTGCACGAGGCGGGCCTGGTGCTCTCGCAGTGGTCGAGCTGGGCCAAGGGCGTGCCGGAGGCCCACATCTCCAGCGACGTGGTGCGCGGCATCGCCGAGCGCTTCTGGGGCAGCGCCGAGGCCGCCGACATGAGCACCCTCGACGGCAAGGCCGAGGCCGCGCGGCGCATCCAGCACCGGCAGCTCGCCAAGGAGAGCATGGGCGTCTGCGACTGGATGTTCCCGCTGATCGACCTCCCGAAGGGCGAGGACCACGTGGGCGATCCCTCCATCGAGAGCCGCATCCTCAGCGCGGTGCTGGGCGTGCCCTGGTCGGAGGCCGAGCTCTACCGGGTCGGCGAGCGGATCTTCAACCTGCAGCGCGCGGTGCTGCTGCGCGAGGGGCAGCGGGCGCGGGAGCACGACTGCCTGCCGGGCGAGTGGCACGACCGGCCGATCCAGACCCACGTGGCCGATCCGGACCTTCTGGCGCCCGGCGCCGGCGGTGAGGTCAGCTCGCAGCTCGGCCGCCGCGCGCACCGCCTGGACTTCCTGCGCATCCGCGACGACTACTACGAGCGTCGCGGCTGGGACGTGCCGACCGGCCTCCCGGCCGCCGAGGGCCTGCGGTCGCTCGGGCTGGGGGACGTGGCCGACGAGCTGCTGGCGCGGGGCCTGGCGGTGGAGCGGGCGCGCGGCGTCTCCTGGTGGCGGCGGCTCTGGCACGCGCTCGGCCGCCTCGGCGAGGCTGCGCGCTGCGCGGGCGGCGCGGGCGAGGGCGAGGCTGCGAAGGGCGTCAGCCTCGGCGCCGAGGAGCTGCGGTCGATCCTCGAGACGGAGCGCGCCAAGTTCGGGCTCGAGTCCGTGCGCCACAACTTCCGCGGCTGGACCAAGGACATGCAGTACTACTTCCCGGACCTCGGCGAGCACTGGCTGCTGCGCTTCGTCGACGGCGAGGCGCAGGCGCCCGAGAGGCTCGCCGCCCCGCTGCCCCGGCCCGAGATCCACTACGAGATGGACACCTGGACGCTCAAGGCCATGTCCGCGCGCCAGCTCTCCGGCGAGAAGGCCTACTT
>JAKLHH010000998.1 GCA_022710245.1 Myxococcota bacterium | reverse complement strand
GGGTCTGGGTCCTCGTCGCCGCGGGTGGGGCGGGCCTGCTCGCCTCGCCGATGCTCTGGCTCCTCTCGCGGCGGCCGAGCACGACGGAGGCGCCGGCCGCGGTGCAGGGCGTGGTCCGGCTGCAGCTCTCACTCACGCCGTCCTCGGCGACGGTGCTGTGGGACGGCGCGCCCCGCTCGGACCGGCCGCTCCTGGTGCCGCGCGACCAGGGTGAGCACCACCTCGAGGTGCGGGCCGCCGGGCACGCGAGCGAGGCGAGGGTGGTGGTGCCCTCGAGCGACCTGCAGCTCAGCTTCCAGCTCTCCCGCGTGGTGGTGGTCGACGCCGGCGCGAGGCCCGGGGCGGCCCCGACCCAGGTGACGCCACCCGCGCCGGCGAAGCCGCACGCCCCGCGCCCGAAGCAGCCGCCGCTGCCCCCGCGCGGCCGTTATCAGCCCGCGCTCGAGGAGGCGCTGTCCCGGATCCCGGTCGGGCGCTATCGCTCCGACTCGGGCCCCGGCCTGACCTTCGATCCGGTGTCGCTGACGGTGGTCTTCGACGGCAGGCCCAAGCGCCGCCTCACACCAACGCCCGCCGTCGGCGACAAGATGGAGTTCTACGACGACATCGATCGGGCTGCCCTGGTGTGGAACTTCTCCATGCGCGTCTTGATGGCGCGGCCGAAGGCCGGGGTGCCGAGCCGTGAGTACCACTTCGCGGGGCGCTGACGGTTTTGCAGCCAGCCCGGCGCGGGGTAGAATCGATCACCTCGCGAGGCCTCGATGACGATGAAGGAAGGGACCGTCCTCGGTGGCAGCTACCGAGTCCTGAAGCCGATCGGGACCGGTGGCATGGGCGAGGTCTACGAGGCCGAGCACACCCGGCTGCCGCGTCACTTCGCGGTCAAGGTGCTGCGCTGCTCGCCGGATTCCGGGGCGCTGGGCCGCTTCCAGCAGGAGGCCGAGATCACCTCGCGCCTCGTCCACCCCCACATCGTCGAGGTCGTCGACTGCAACGTCACCGAGGACCAGCAGCCGTACCTGGTGATGGAGCTGCTCGAGGGCGAGACCCTGGGAGACCGCCTGACGCGGCAGCGCCGCCTCCCGCCGGCCGAGCTGGCGCGGATCGCCGCCCAGATCGGCTCCGCCCTCGCTGCCGCTCACGCCAAGGGGGTGGTCCACCGCGACCTCAAGCCGCAGAACATCTTCCTCGCCCGCACCCCTGACGGCGAGACCTCGGTGAAGATCCTCGACTTCGGCGTCTCCAAGCTGCAGGGCAGCTCGGGGCTGACGCAGGAGAACGTGGTGGTCGGGAGCCCCCGCTACATGGCCCCCGAGCAGGCGCTCGGGCGCAACGACGAGCTCGACGCGCGCGCCGACATCTTTGCGCTCGGTGTCATCTTCTACGAGGCGATCCTCGGCGAGCGGCCGTTCACCGCGAGGACCGACGTCGAGGTGATGCATCAGGTCGTCTTCGAGGATCCGCCGCGGGCGAACCTGATCGACCCGACCGTCCCCGAGGGCGTGGCCCAGGTGATCGCCCGCGCGATGGCGAAGGCTCCCTCGGATCGCTACCAGTCGGTGGTCGCGCTCGTCTCTGACCTCGAGGCCGCGATCGCGCACGCGAGCAGGGCCGGGAGCGCAACTGGCGCCAGCGCCTCCGTGCCGAGCACGCCGCGGCCGTTCAGCACCAGGGACAACGGCGCGCCGACCGTGGTCGACCGCCCCTCCCGCGGCAGCACCGGGCCAGCCACGCCCAGCGCTGGTCGCACCGGCCCGCCCGCTCCCCCGCCCGCGCACCAGCACGCCGCCGCTCCCGCGGCGTCTGCTCCCCGACCTCGCTGGCCCTGGCTGGTCGCCGCCGGCGGTGTCGTCTGCCTCGCGGGCGCGATGGCGATCGTGCTTGCGACCCGCCACGGCGGCGCGCCCACCCTGCTCCAGGACCACGGCACCGGCGCCCCGGCGATCGACGTACGGCTGCAGGTGACGACCACGCCCGCGGGGGCGAGGGTGCTCTGGGACGGTGTCCCGCGCAGCGATCGCCCGCTGGTCGTCCCCCGCGATGAGCTGCGCCACCGCCTCGAGGTGCGCGCCGACGGGCACCTGACCGAGGTGCGCGACGTCATCCCCACGACGGATCAGCAGCTGACGTTCACGCTGACGCGCGCGCCCGCTTCGCAGGCAGGCGCGGGGAGCGGCAGCGGCGCCAGCACGGCCGGCAGCAAGACCGGCAAGCCCGCCCTGACCAAGGGCCCCACGAGCCCCCAGAGCAAACGCAAGGGTCAGAACCGCATGCTGCCGCGGCCGACCCTCGCGTCCTGGCTGGAGAACGAGCTCGCCGAGATCCCGAGCGGCCGCTTCAAGACCGCCAGCGGGATCGGCCTCACCTTCAGCACGCGTACGCTGACGGCCAAGATCGATGGGTGGCCGCTGGTCCGCCTCAAGCCTGTCAGCCGCGGCGCCATGGGGATGGAGTTTCAAACCCCTGACGGGAAGAACTACCTGCGCTGGTACAAGCCCACGCAGGTCTTCTTCGCCTGGCCAGGCCACGGCTCCCTGGAGCTGAAGTTCGTCATCGCGTCCGAGCCGTCGGACAGCCGGCGATGACAGGTGTCGACCAGTGCCCGCGAGGGCCCGTGAGGTGACGTTGCCGCTCAGCGAAGAGACCATCCTCGGGGGGAGCTACCGCGTCCTGCGACAGATCGGCGCGGGTGGAATGGGAGAGGTCTACGAGGCCGAGCACACGCGTCTGCCCCGGCACTTCGCGGTGAAGGTCCTCCGTCGCGCCGCGGACCCCGAGGAGCTGGCGCGCTTCCGGCAGGAGGCCGAGATCACCGCCCGCCTGGTTCATCCTCACATCGTCGCGGTCGTCGACTGCAACCTGATGGAGGACGGGCGGCCCTACCTGGTGATGGAGCTCCTCGAGGGGGAGACGCTGGGCGCGCGGCTCAGGCGCCAGCCGCGGCTCTCGCTCGCCGAGGCAGTGGAGCTGGCGACGCAGGTCGGGGCGGCCCTCTCCGCGGCGCACGACCAAGGTGTGGTCCACCGTGACCTGAAGCCACAGAACATCTTCCTCGCGCGCACCAGCGAGGGGAAGTCGTCTGCCAAGGTCCTCGACTTCGGCGTCTCCAAGCTGCAGGGCTCGAAAGGGCTGACCCGCGACGACATGATCATCGGCAGCCCGCGGTACATGGCGCCCGAGCAGGCGCAGAGCCGCAACCGCGACCTCGACGCCAGGACCGACGTCTTCTCCCTCGGCATCATCCTCTACGAGGCCGTCCTGGGCGAGCGCCCCTTCGACGCCCCCACCGACGTGGAGGTGCTTCACCAGGTGGTCTACGAGGCTCCGCGGGCGCCCCGGGCCGTGGACCCCGACCTCCCGGCGGCGGTGGCCGACGTGCTCTCGCGCGCGCTGGCGAAGGCGCCCGAGCGCCGCTACCAGTCGACGATGGCCCTGGCCATCGACCTCCAGGCGGCGGTCGCCCACGCGCGACGCGAGCTCGGCGACACCGCGGTTGACACGCCGGGGCTCTCCTCGGTCCCGGCGGACGCCCCGACTCGTTCGGGGGCCCCGACGGAGCTGCAGCGCCCCAAGGGCATCCCCCCCACCGCGCTCCTCACCGACCCGCACCTCGCGGCTGATACCGAGCCTGCGAGCCGGCCGCCGCCGTCACCCTCCTCGCCGTCACCCTTCTCGCCGTCACCCTCCTCGCCGTCACCCTC
>JAKLHH010000997.1 GCA_022710245.1 Myxococcota bacterium | reverse complement strand
CCTCGTACACCGGCATGGCCGACGGGACCATCGTGGCCGGGACCGGCGCGCAGACGAGCGGCTACTACTCGGTAGCGACGGGCGTCAACGGCGGCGTCCTCGAGGGCGCGATCAACCTGAAGGAGGTCTACGGGTCGGTCCCGCCCATCATCTACGTGGCGGCGGTCGCCTACGGCAACGGCAACGGCGGCGCGCTGATCCCCGCGGCGCAGACGCCGGCGACCAAGAACAGCGACGGCAACCTGGACGCGACCGAGGTGCTCAAGGTGTCGTTGCCGGGGCTCACGGTGGTGCCCTGATCCGTTCAGCCCCGGCAGGAGAGCGGCTCCGAGATGGTGGCGGTCAACGTCGCCAACCCCGGCTCCCCGGTGGCGATCGGGACGCCGCTCACCCTGACCTCGCTCTTCGCTGAGCGCCACGGTCGCGGCTACCTGGTCGTGACCCGGCGGCGCTCGGGGCTCGGCAGCGCCGTCGCCAAGTCGGTGGAGTCGGTGGCGGCGTTCGTCACCCGGGCCGGCCGAACCTGGTACAGTCCCCCGCGTCTCTCACCTGACCACCAAGAACGGAGGTGAACCTGATGCAGCGCCACATGCAGCAGCTCCGCACGCTCCCTCTCGCCCTCACCTTGGCCCTCACCCTCGCGCTCGGCAGCGGAGCCGCGCGCGCCGACGAGCGCCCGCCGCGCCTGGCGATCGGGCTCAACCTGGGGCAGGCCGCCATCTACGGGATCGCCTCGTCGTTCTTCGAGAGCTCCCTCTTCGTGCCGATCCCGATCGAGGGCCACTTCCGGCTCAGCCCGCGCTGGGGCCTCGCGACCACCGTCCAGTACCTCCACCACAAGGACGGCGACCTCCGCCTGAATGGCCTCAGCGTGAGCCTGGGGCCGCGGCTCACGCTGCACGGCGAGGGCCTGCGCGGGCTCTACGCGGCGCTCAAGGTCGGCCTCGGCTTCCGGAAGGGGGAGGACTACTTCGCCGAGAGCTACTACCGCGTCGGCCTGCTCCTGCAGCCGGAGCTCGGCTGGTCCTTCGCCTTCGGGCGCCCCGGGTTCTTCCTGGCGGTGGGCGTCGGCCTGCAGTCGGAGGTCACGCTGACCGAGGCGGGCCACGGTCGCTGGGAGTGGAACGGCCTCGGCGCCATGATCAACTACTACCTGCCGCTGGTGAACCTCACGGCCGGCTTCGATCTCTGAGCCAGCGGCCCGTAGTCCGTGGTGGAGCTAGGGGCGTTGAGCGCCAGCAGCGAGGAGTGTACCCTCGCGTCGTGAGACCCAACCCCGATGGTTCGCCCTGGCGCTGCCGCGACCTCGTCGTCGGCATCCTCCTCATCGTCGCCCTCGCGGTGCCCGGCTGCCGCCGCCGTGACGAGGCCGCGCCGGTCACCCCTGATCCGGCCCGCCCCGCGCGCCCCGATCCGCCCGGCCCCGAGGCGCTCCCCGCGGTGCGCGAGCTGCCCGACCCCTTCCTCTTCAAGGGCGGGCAGCGCGTGCGCACGGCCGCCGAGTGGCCGCGCCGCCGCGCGGAGCTGAAGGAGCTGGTGCAGGCCTACGCGTACGGGCACCTGCCGCCCTCGCCGGGCAAGGCCGAGGTCCAGGAGCTGCAGCGCGAGACCGTCTACGGCGGCAAGGCGACCAGGCGCCTGGTGCGGCTCACCCTCGGGCCGGCGAAGCTGCAGCTGATCCTCGGCCTCATCGCGCCGACGGCCGAGGGCCAGCACCCGGCCATCGTGCACGTCGACCACCGCATGACCTTCGGCGTCTCGCTCGCCGAGGAGCTGGTCGGCCGCGGCTACGTGGTCGTCGGCTACGATCCGCGCTACCTCGCGCCCGACGAGCCGGGCGTGGTCGGCCCGGCGCAGGCGGCCTACCCGGAGCACGACTGGGCGACGCTCGCGGTCTGGGCCTGGGGCGCGATGCGCGCGGCCGACTACCTGCTCACGCTCCCCGAGGTGGACGGCAAGCGCCTGGCGGTGACCGGCCACTCCCGCAGCGGCAAGGCGGCCCTCCTCGCCGGAGCGCTCGACGAGCGCTTCGCGCTGGTGGCGCCGCAGGGCTCGGGCTGCGCGGGCGCCGCGAGCTACCGCTTCCGCGAGGGCGCGGTGGAGACGCTCGCGGACATCACCCGCAACTTCCCCCACTGGTTCACGCCGGGGCTCAAGCGCTTCGTCGGCAAGGAGGAGCGGCTCCCCCTCGACCAGCACCTGCTCCTCGCGCTCGTCGCGCCGCGCGCGCTGCTCAGCATCGACGCGCTCGGCGACCTCTGGGCGAACCCGCTCGGCACCGAGGCGGCGCACCTCGGCGCGAAGCCGGTCTTCGCGCTCCTCGGCGCCGCGGACCGGATCGGCGTCTCCTTCCGCCCCGGCGTGCACGAGCTCCACGACGACGACTGGCGCACCTTCCTCGCCTTCGCCGAGCAGGTCTTCTTCGGCCGCGCCCCCGACGGGCGCCGCTTCGATCAGCTCCCGCTGCCGCTCAAGGAGCGCACCCACTCGTGGAGCGCGCCGCGCTGAGCTGGCGCAGGGCGCGTCGCCCGCGGTATCGTCAGAGGATGGTGATCCACCCACGCGTCGCGCTGCTCGGCCTCGGCCTCGGCCTCGGCCTCGCCGGCTGCGTCCGCGCCCTCGAGCCCTGGCCGTCCCGCGGCGACCTGGCGAGCGATCAGCGCGCCGGGCTCGACCGCGCCGGGCCCGACCTGGCCGGGCTCGACCACGCCGGGGGAGAGCGCGGCCCGCTCGACCGGCAGGTCGACTCCGGGGAGAGCCTCCTCGACGGCCTGCAGGCCTACTGGAAGCTCGACGAGAGCGCCGCGCCGCTCCGCGACGCGAGCGGCCATGGAATGGACCTCACCTACGTCGCTGCCACCACGGTCACCCTCGGAGCGGCGGGCCGGTACGGCAAGGGCGCCTCGATCACGCCGGACGGCGTCACGGGGTACGCCGCCGACCGGATCACCAGCAACGACTTCGACACCACCAGCTGGCCCGGCCTCTCGACGCTCCTGTGGATCAAGGGGACCAGCCTCGCGGGCTGCGCCATCAACGTGCGTGACCTCCACCTCGCGCTCTTTCTCGCGAACGGCCTGATGCACACGATGGCGATGGACGTCAGCGGCGGGACCTGCGGCGCGTGCTCCTCGAGCCCGGCGCTCGGCGACGGCCAGTGGCACCAGGTCGGGGTCGTCGTGCGCGGCGGCGAGCTCCTCCACATCGTCGACGGCAAGCGCCACGACAGCTGTCCCTGCACCGGCAGCTTCGTCCGGGACGGCTACCACATGCTCTTCCTCGGCAGCACCTACGGGACCGCAGGCAACGTCTTCAGCGGCCAGCTCGACGAGGTGGGCGTCTGGAGCCGCGGGCTCAGCGACGCGGAGCTCGAGCGGCACTATCAGCAGGAGCTCGTCCTGCAGACGAAGTAGACCCTGGGGGTGAGTGGAGAGAGGGGGTGAGTGGAGAGAGGTGAGGAGAGGGGCCGAGGCTAGTGCGGCAGCGTCTGCGTGTAGCCGGACGCGCTCTCGCCCCGCTGGCCGGTCACCGGCACGCTGCGGTCCACGCTCTTCACCTTGCCCCAGACCTGCTTGCCGTCGCTGGTCTTCCAGAGGCGGATGTTCCAGCCCATCGGGGTCTTCTGCTTGAAGGTGTAGCTCTTGCCGTCGTAGGTCACGCCGACGTCCTGCACGCTCGCGCGCATGCGGCTGCCGTAGACGCCG
>JAKLHH010000996.1 GCA_022710245.1 Myxococcota bacterium | reverse complement strand
CCCCCGCCCCTCCCGCGGCGGGGGGGGGGGGGGGGGCGGGCCGGGGGGGGGGGGGGGGCGGGGGGGGCCCCCCCCCCCCGGCCCCCTCCCCCCCCCCCCCGGGGGGGGGGAAACCCCCCCTTTTAGCCCCCCCCCCCCCCTTTGGCGTCAAGCAAAAAAAGAGCGCATGGCGCACGCCCGCACGCCACGCGAGCGATCCCCTACGCTTACGACGCCAACAAATGAGGGACGTTGAACCCGGCCGCCCGAGCCGGCATGCTGGGGCATGGTCCCCGATCGCGACAGCGAGCTCGCCGAGCGCTACCAGCTGCGACCGGCCGCGGCCTTCGTGCGCGGCGCGCTGGCCGACGGCGACCCTCGCCCCCTCGACGCGCTCTCGCCCGCGGAGCTCGAGGCGCTGATCGCGCGCGGCCTCGAGGCTGACCTCGACCTCCACAACTTCAAGCGCAGCCGCGAGCTGCCGCGGGTCGCGCGCGTCCTCGGCATCCTCCGCGGCCTGCGCCCGACGAGCCTGCTCGACCTCGGCTGCGGTCGCGGCGTCTTCCTCTGGCCGCTCCTCGAGGCGCTCCCGGGTGTGCCGGTGATCGCCGTCGACAGCCGCGCCTCCAGCCTGGCGCGCGTCGCCACCGTCGCGCGAGGCGGCCTGCCCGGGCTCCGCGCGCTGCGCGCGGACGCCGCGGCGCTGGCGCTCGCCGACGGCGCCGTCGAGGTGGTGACCGCGCTCGAGGTGCTCGAGCACCTCGCCGAGCCGGCCCGCGCCGTGCGCGAGCTGCTGCGGGTGGCGCGGCGCTTCGTCGTCTTCAGCGTCCCCTCGCGGCCCGACGAGAACCCCGAGCACCTCCGCCTCTTCAGCGCCGACGAGCTCGCCGCGCTCTTTCGCGAGGCGGGCGCCGCCGAGGTGCGCGTCGAGCACGTCCTCGGCCACCGCGTGGGGCTGGCGCGGGTGACGTGATGAGCGAGCCCCTGCACAAGCACCCCGTGACCTGATGAGCGAGCCCCTGCGCAAGCACCCCGTGACCTGATGAGCGAGCCCCTGCGCAAGCACCCCGTGACCTGATGAGCGAGCCCCTGCACAAGTACCCGCGCACGCGGCACGTGGAGGGCTCGCGCCTGCAGCCCGGCGACGAGGACCTCGAGGCGGTGCCCTTCGCCGCGCTCCGCGGCCGCCACCTGGTCGTCGAGGAGAAGATGGACGGCGCCAACGCGGCCGTCTCCTTCTCGGCCTCGGGCGAGCTGCTCCTGCAGAGCCGCGGCCACTACCTCACCGGGGGCGAGCGCGAGCGCCACTTCGACCTCTTCAAGCGCTGGGCGCACGCGGAGCGCGAGCGACTGCACGCGCTCCTCGGCGCGCGCCACGTGATGTACGGCGAGTGGCTCTACGCCAAGCACACGATCTTCTACAGCGCGCTCCCGCACTACTTCATGGAGTTCGACGTCCTCGATCGCGAGGCCGGCGTCTTCCTCGACACGCCGCGCCGCCGCGCGCTCCTGCAGGGCGGCGGCGAGAGCCCGATCGTCTCGGTGCGCGTCCTGCGGGAGGGCCCGCTCGCCTCGCTCGCCGCGCTCACCGCGCTCCTCGGCGAGTCGGCCTTCATCGCGCCGGCGCACCTCGAGCTGCTCCGCGCCGAGTGCGAGCGCCGCGGCCTCGACGCCGCGCGCGCCCTCGAGGAGACCGACCCGGAGACGCGGATGGAGGGGCTCTACCTCAAGGTCGAGGAGGAGGGCGTGGTGAAGGAGCGCTACAAGTTCGTGCGGCCGAGCTTCCTCACGCGCGTCGTCTCCTCGGAGAGCCACTGGCTCGATCGCCCCATCGTGCCGAACCGGCTCCTGCCCGGCGTCTCGCTGCTCGGCGGTGGGCGATGAGCGGCGCCTGGCCGCCCTGCCCCGCGCCGCCGCGCTGGGCGCTCGACTGGCCCGCGCTCGAGGCGGCCTGCCCGTGGCTCGGGCGCCTCCGCGCGGTCGCGCAGGACCCGATCCACCACGCCGAGGGCGACGTCCTCACGCACACGCGGCTCGTCTGCGAGGCCCTCGCCGGGCTCGCGGCCTGGCGCGCGCTGCCGGAGCCCGAGCGCCGGCTCCTGCTCGCCGCGGCGCTCTTCCACGATCTCGGCAAGGTGGAGCGCACGCAGCGCCTCGAGGACGGCCGGCTCGCGGCTCGCGGGCACGCGCGCCGCGGCGCGCTCCGCGCCCGCGAGGTCCTCCTCGAGGCGGAGGCGGCCGGCGGGCCCGCGCTCTCCTTCCTCGAGCGAGAGGCGATCTGCGCGCTGGTGCGCCTGCACGCGCTCCCGCTCGCGCTGCCGCTCCGCCGGGACCCCGTCCTCGACGTGATCGGCGCCAGCCTCGCCGTCCGCTGCGACCGCCTCGCGCTCCTCGCCGAGGCCGACGCGCGCGGCCGCGAGTGCCGCGACCAGGACGAGCTCCTCGCCGCGCTCGCGCTCTTCCGCGAGCAGGCCGCCGCGCTCGGCTGCCTCGAGCGGCCCTACCCGTTCCCCGACGACCACACGCGCGTCACCTACTTCCGCGCCGCGCGAGCGCGCGACGGCGGCGCCGGGCCGAGCCGCCCGCCCGACCTCCCCGCGCACGACGACACGCGCCTCGGGGTGGTGGTGATGGCCGGGCTCCCGGGCGCTGGCAAGGATCGCTGGCTCGAGGAGCACCTCCGCGGCTGGCCCGTCGTCTGCCTCGACGAGATCCGCCGCGAGCAGGGCGCGGCGCCGGGCGGCGGCGGACAGGGCGCGGTGCTGCAGGAGGCGCGGGACCGGGCGCGCGCCCACCTCCGCGCCGCCCGCCCCTTCGTCTGGAACGCGACCAACCTGAGCCGCGAGCTCCGCGGCCGCGTGCTCGGCCTGCTCGCCTCGTACCACGCCCGCGCGCGGGTGGTGTACGTCGAGGCGCCCTGGCGCGAGCTCCTCCGCCGCAACTCACCCCGGGCTCGCGGCGAGGCGGCGGTGCCCGAGCGCGTGCTCCGCGAGCTGCTCCTCAAGCTCGACCTGCCCGACCTCAGCGAGGCGCACGGGGTGGAGCACTGGGCGGGGATCCAGCCGGCGCTGCAGGTGCCTTCCGCGCCGAGCAGCCCCTCGGCGACGCCAGAGGCGCCCTCGGATCTATGAAGACCATCGGTCAGGATCCGACCCCGCGACCCTGCCTGGCGACCCTGCCCGCCTGGCGACCCAGCCTGTCTGCGATCCTGCCTGGTGAGCCTGCCTGGCGACCCTGCCTGGCGACCCGCCTGACGACCCTGCCTGGCGACCCTGCCTGGCGACCTTCCGTCCGGTGTCACCCCGGTCGCTCCTGGCTCGCGACCCTCACGCCGGGTGTCGAATCCGGCCAGATCTCTGTCCAGAGGAGCCACTCCTGACCCCAGTCCGGCGCTCTCAACTCACTGAAACAGCTACGGTCACACCCGCCGCGAGGCTGGCCCGGTTCTCGCACGAGCCCCCGGTACCACAGGAGCCAGCCCATGCGCGTGCGCCGTTCGCTGCTCGTCCTCGCTCAGCTCTGCCTCCCCGCCCTCGCCCTCGCCGAGCCTCTCCCCGGCCTCCTCGACCCGCAGGTGATCGCCGCGGCGCAGGCCGAGGCGAAGCAGCAGAAGGCCGACGCGCAGGCGGTGGTGACCAGGCAGGCGACCCTCCTCGGCTACACCCAGGAGCAGATCGCCACCGCGCTGAAGCCGGCGATGCAGCGCTCGGGCAACTTCAAGGTCAGCCTCGCCGA
>JAKLHH010000995.1 GCA_022710245.1 Myxococcota bacterium | reverse complement strand
CTCATCCCGGAGCGGCCGGAGGCCGCGAGGACCCGCAATTCCCGGACCTGGCGGATCCTCAGCGTCGTCGCGGCGCTGCTGCTGATCGTCCTCGTGCTGGGCGGGATCAAGGCGCTGCAGGTCCGCAAGATGATCGCGGCGGCCAGCACGCGCAAGCCGCCGCCCGAGAGCATCACCACCGCGCCGGTGCGCAGCGAGACCTGGAACCCCGTGCTGACCTCGACGGGCACGGTGCAGGCAGTGCAGGGCGTGACCGTCGCCGCCGAGCTGCCCGGCAAGGTGGTGCAGATCGCCTTCCAGCCCGGAGCCAGCGCCCGGGCCGGGCAGGTGCTGCTGCGGCAGGACAGCTCGGTCGAGGAGGCCCAGCTGCGGAGCGCCGAGGCGAAGCTGTCGCTGGCGCGGCTCAACCTCAAGCGCAGCGCGGAGCTCCTCGCCCGTCGCGTGGTGGCGCAGTCCCAGTACGACGACATGCGCGCGCAGGCGCAGCAGGCGCAGGCGGACGCTGACGCGGCGCGGGCGGCGATCCGCAAGAAGACGATCCGGGCGCCGTTCTCCGGGCGCCTGGGGATCCGCCAGGTCAACCTGGGCCAGGTGATCGCGAGCGGCGCGGCCATCGTCTCGCTGCAGTCCATCGATCCCGTCTTCGTCAACTTCTCGCTGCCGCAGCAGCAGCTCGCCTCGGTCCAGCCCGGCACCCCCGTGCAGCTCGCCGCCGCCCTGCTGCCGCGGCGCCTGGCCGGGGCTGTCACCGCCATCAACCCCCACGTCGACGCCGCCACGCGCAACGTGGAGCTCCAGGCGACGGTGCGGAACCCCGAGGAGCGGCTGCGGCCGGGGATGTTCGTCGACGTGGCGGTGCTGCTCCCCGCACAGCGGCGCGTCCTCGCCATCCCGGCGACCTCGGTGCTCTACGCGCCCTACGGCGACTCGGTCTTCGTGGTCGAGGAGGAGCGCTCGGGCCAGGCCAAGGTGAGCCAGCGCTTCGTCCGGCTCGGCGAGCGGCGCGGCGACTTCGTCGCGGTGGAGAGCGGCCTGCGCCAGGGGCAGCAGGTGGCCTCGACCGGCGTCTTCAAGCTCCGCAACGGGCAGCCGGTGGCCGTCAACAACGCGCTCAGCCCTCGCTTCCAGCTCGCCCCCAAGCCCGCGGACAGCTGACCGGGGGCGCCCAGATGAAGCTCACCGACCTCTTCGTGCGCCGCCCGGTGGTGGCGCTGGTGGTCAACCTCCTCATCCTCCTCGCCGGGCTGCAGGCGCTGCGCAGCCTCAACGTCCGGCAGTACCCGATCAGCAATAACTCGGTGGTGACCGTCAGCACCGTCTACGTCGGCGCCAGCGCCGACCTGGTCCGCGGCTTCATCACCACCCAGCTCGAGCGGTCCATCGCCGGCGCCGAGGGGATCGACTACGTCGAGTCGAAGAGCGCCAAGGGCCTCTCCACCATCGACGTGCACCTGAAGATCAACTACGACCCGATCCGGGCGCTCTCCGAGATCAGCTCCAAGGTCAACCAGGTCCGCGGCGACCTGCCGCCCGAGGCCGAGATCCCCACGCTCGCCGTGGCCTCGGCGGACAGCCAGTTCGCCTCGGCCTACCTGAGCTTCTCCTCGGACGAGCTGAAGCAGAACGAGATCACCGACTACCTCGTGCGGGTGGTGCAGCCGCGCCTCTCGGCGATCGACGGCATCCAGCGCGCCGACATCCTCGGCGCGCGCACCTTCGCCATGCGCGTCTGGCTCAAGCCCGACCGCATGGCGGCCTTCAACGTCAGCCCGGCGCAGGTGCGCCTGGCGCTGCGGCGCCAGAACGTCATCGCGGCGGTGGGCAGCACCAAGGGCTCGCTGGTGCAGGTCAACCTGACCACCAACACCGACCTCCGCTCGACGGCGCAGTTCAAACGAATGGTGGTGCGCGAGAGCGGCGGCTCGGTGGTGCGCCTGCAGGACATCGCCGACGTCGTCCTCGGCGCCGAGGACTACGAGAGCCAGGTGCGCTTCTCGGGGCAGACCGCGGTCTTCATGGGCATCTTCGCCCTCCCCACCGCCAACTCGCTCGACGTGGTGAAGCGCGTCCGCGCCGAGATGGGCGCCATCCAGAAGGACCTGCCGCGGGGCCTGCGGGGGCGCGTGGCCTATGACGCCACCGAGTACATCACCGACGCGCTCCACGAGGTGACGCAGACCCTGCTCGAGACCCTGCTCATCGTCGCCGTGATCATCTTCCTCTTCCTCGGCTCGCTGCGGTCCGCGCTGGTGCCGCTGGTCGCCATCCCGGTCTCGCTGATCGGCGGCATCTTCCTGGCGCAGGTCTTCGGCTTCACGCTCAATCTGCTGACGCTGCTGGCCATCGTGCTCTCGGTGGGCCTCGTCGTCGACGACGCCATCGTCGTCGTCGAGAACGTGGAGCGCCACCTGGCGCAGGGCGAGCGACCGATCGACGCGGCGCTGAAGGGCGCGCGAGAGCTGGTAGGGCCCATCATCGCCATGACCATCACCCTCGCCGCGGTCTACACGCCGATCGGCCTCCAGGGCGGCCTCACCGGCTCGCTCTTCCGCGAGTTCGCCTTCACCCTGGCGGGCGCGGTGCTGATCTCCGGCGTCGTGGCGCTGACGCTCTCGCCGATGATGTCGGCCCGCCTGCTCAGGCCTGGCCTCACCGAGCGCGGCCTCGCCGGGCGCATCACGCGGGACTTCGGGCGGCTCCGCCGCCTCTACGGCCGCCTCCTCGACGTCTCCCTCGACAGCCGCGGCGCCATCTACGCCCTCTGGATCTGCCTCAGCCTGCTCACCATCCCGATGTACCTCCTCTCGCCCAAGGAGCTCGCCCCCACCGAGGACCAGGGGGTCATCTTCGGCATCGTCGAGGCGCCGGCCAACGCCACGCTCGACCAGACCGGCCAGTTCGCCGCGGCAGCGAACCGCGTCTTCTTCAGCGTGCCGGAGACCGCCTTCACCTTCCAGATCACCTTCCCGACCTCCGGCTTCGGCGGCATGACGCTGAAGCCCTGGGGCCAGCGCGAGCGCACGGTGCTGCAGATCCTGCCCGAGGTGCAGCAGAAGCTCGCCGCCATCCCCGGCATCCGCATGCTGCCGGTGGCGCCGCCCGCGCTCCCGGGCGGCGGGCAGTTCCCCGTCGAGCTCGTCATCGCCTCCACCGCCGAGCCGCAGCAGATCCTCGAGCTGGCGAACAAGCTGCAGGAGCGCGCGGTGAAGAGCGGCCTCTTCGCCTTCCCGCCGCTCCTCGACGTGAAGGTGGACCAGCCCGAGAGCGAGATCGTCATCGATCGGGACAAGGCGGCAGACCTCGGACTCGACATGCTGCAGGTGGGCGCCGACATCGAGGCCGTGCTCGGCGGCAACTTCGTCAACCGCTTCAGCATCGGCGGCCGGAGCTACAAGGTCATCCCGCAGATCAAGCGCGTCGACCGGCTCAACCCGGAGCAGCTGGAGAGCATCCGCGTGACCGGACCGGAGGGGCAGCTGGTGCCGCTCAGCACCATCGCCAGGCTCCGCGACACGGCCGTCCCCCGCTCGCTCAACCGGCTGCAGCAGCTGAACGCGGTCAAGCTCAGCGGCGTGGCGATCCGGCCGCTCGACGAGGCGCTGCGCTTCCTCGAGGGCGAGGCGCGGCAGCTGCTCCCGAGCGGCTACCACCTCGACTACACCGGGGAGTCGCGCCAGCTGCGCGCCGAGGGGAGCAGGTTCCTGCAGACCTTCGGCCTGG
>JAKLHH010000994.1 GCA_022710245.1 Myxococcota bacterium | reverse complement strand
CTCCGCGCGCCCCCGAGGCGCGCCACTATACCCCCGTGACGCGGGCCGTCCACTCCATCCATCGAGCGCGCGCGGGTCCGCACGGGTGCTGGCGCCCCCTCCCGATCCACGCGCCGTGGCTACTCCCCTGGCCGCAGACTGCTGCCAGCGGCGTGGGATAACTTACGAAGATCACGGCTTCCCTTCTGACCGCCCGCTGGCACCGGGCTTGCTCAACCCGGGGACGATCCAGCGAACGAACGAAACACGAGGTCAGCCCCCATGCGCGCCAACCGGATCCTGCTTCCCCTGCTCGGCCTCTCGCTCCTCCTCGCGCTCGCCCCTCGCGCTCGCGCCGAAGGCCTGGACGCGCTGGAGGCGGTGCTCAAGCGCACCAGCGTCCGCATCTTCGATCCGCAGCGGACGCCGACGGACGCCGAGCTGAAGCAGATCATGGAGGCGGGCTGGAACACGCGCACGCTCGATGGCAGCCACCCCTTCGAGTTCATCCAGATCCGCGACCGCAAGATGCTGGAGACGCTCGCCGGCGAGACCAAGTTCGCCAAGTGGCTGGCCAAGGCCCCGGCCGCCATCGCGGTGCTCGTGCGCACGAGCGAGTCGCCGAGCCTCTACCGCGAGAACGGCGCCATGGCTGTGATGAGCATGTACTACAAGGCCGCCGAGCTCGGCCTGGGGACGACCTTCCAGGGCACCGCGAACCGCGAGGCGATGAAGCGCACGCTCGGCATCGGCGAGAACCTCCACCTCCTCTCGGTGATCCCGGTCGGCGCGCCGATGCCGGGCAAGAAGCTCAAGAGCCCCGAGCGCGCGAGCCTCGGCGAGACGCTGTGGGCCGAGAAGATCGGCAAGCCGACCGCGCTCCTCGAGGGCACGCAGGCGGCCGCGCAGGGCGGCAAGCCGCTCGCGGACCTGCTCGGGCCCACCCGCGTCGACGTGACGAGCTTCGCGCCGACCCCGGTCGAGGGTGACAAGCTGCGCACGGCGTTCGAGGCCATGCGCGCGGCGCCCTCCTCGAAGAACCGCCAGCCGTGGCGCTGGGTGCTGGTGAGCGATCCGGCGACCAAGCAGCGCATCGCCAGGGCGGCCAAGGATCGCACGCTGGCCGAGGCGCCGGTCGTCGCGGTGCTCGCCGCCGCGATCAAGCCGCCGCCGACGAACTTCGGGTCGCAGCTGAAGCACGACCCGCACAACAACGTCCCCAAGGGCGAGAAGCTGATCCACTTCTTCCAGAGGCAGGACCTCGGCTGCGCGCTCGCGAACCTGCGCCTCGGCGTCGAGGGTCAGGGCCTCGGGGTCCGCGTCACGCCGTTCACCAGGGGCGGCGAGAGCAAGGCGCGCGCGGCGCTCAGCGACGGACGGGCGATCAGCAAGCACCGCATGCAGATGGTGGCGGCGGTGGGGATCGGCTACGCGAAGCAGACCAGCGCGGTGCAGACGCCGGCGCTGCCTGGCGCGCGCGTCTCGACGGAGCGGTACGGCGCGCGGTGATCGCGGGTCCTCGCGGGCGCGGGCGAAACCTCTCTCAAGACCAGCTCAGGAACGATCAGGACGCAGGCAGCCGAGCGCCGGCCCGAGCTGCACCGCGCCGCCGCGCTTGCCGGGCAGGCGCTTGAGGTGCAGCACGCACTCGGCGCCGCGCTCCGAGCGCGCCTCGACGCAGCGAGCGAGGAACTGCGAGCGCTGCGCGTCGGTGGGCCCGGCGCCGGTCGCCTGCACCGCGAGGTCGATGACGCGCGAGAGCGCGCGCTGACAGCCCGAGCTCGGGTCGAAGCTCGCCGCGGGCGGTGGCGGCGCCGTCGGGGTCTCGGCGCAGGCGCACGCGAGGGGCAGCGTCATCAGGGCAAGCACGAGGCTCCGGGGCATCGCCTCCCTCCGTATGGGCATCTCGCCCTGCTCGCGTTCTGCGTCGATCCTTCCGAAGCGCTCGCTCATTGGCCAGCGCAGCTCCCTCGTCGTGCGAGCACCGCCCCCAGCACCGCCCCGAGCACCAGCAGCGCCAGCCCCGCCGGCGCGCACGATCTCGCCTCGCCGACCGCGCACCCGCCACCGCCGCTGCTGGCCACGGCGCTGTCCGCGCCCGCGCTGTCCGCCGGGGCCGCGTCCTTGCGGCGCAGCGCGCCGTCGCCCCGCACGCCGGGGACCGCCGCCTGCGCCAGGCAGTCGAGCGCGCGGCCGCTGCTCACCTGGTAGGTGTGGGCCGCGGTGGTCGCGCCGCCGTCGGTGGCGTTGAAGCTGACGACCAGCGTGGCATCGCGCGAGACCCAGCTCAGCCCGTCGAGGGCCTTGCCGTCGCGCGTCGCGTAGAGGTCCTGCGGCGAGGGGACGCTCGCCCGCAGGCACTGCTTGATCACCGAGAACCCGAGCTGCACCCCGCCCGAGGCCAGCCGCTCCGCCTGCAGGCTGCAGCAGGGCGCGGCCGAGGCCGGCGAGGGACCAGCGACGATCACCAGGACCAGGATCGGGATCGGGACCAGGATCGAGATCGGGATCGGGATCGGGACCAGCCGTGCGCCGCGGAGCTTCATCAGCGACCTCGCATCTCTCCGATTGTCGTCGCGTTGCGGTCAACGGGCAAGCATGGCGGGCCGTGAGAGCTGCCAGAGCCCGACCGCGGCGGTGGGGCGCGGCCGGTAGCGCGCGAGGAGGCGGGCGAGGTCCTCGCGGTCGAGCCCGCGGCCGCGCAGCACCCCCCAGCCGCGCTCGTCGCCGTCAACGTCAGCGAGCCGCGCCACGAAGACCTGGCGGCCCGCCGCCAGCGTCGCGTCGATCGCCCGCGCGAGGTGCCGCTCGAGCGGCGCGAGCCCGCCGCAGACGCCGAGGTAGTAGACGAGCGGGAACTTCTGCACCACGCCGCGCCGCCCGAGGCCGATCAGCTCGTCCCAGCCGTGGCCCGGGTGCACCACGAGGTCGCCGTCGTCGAGGAGCCGGTCGACGGCGGCCGCGCGCTCGAGCGGCGCGCGGTCGAGGCGCGCAGGGAGCGCGGCGGCGGCGTTGATGAGCGCCATCGCCGCCGCGACCAGCGCGAGCCGGCGGGGAGCGATGCAGGCGAAGGCGAGCGCCAGCGCCGGGAGGATGAAGATCCAGCGCTCGGTGTCCTCGGGGTAGAAGCTCACCCCGAAGCAGGCGAGCGGGGCGGCCCAGGCCGCGAGGAGGAGCCAGATCCGTGGCAGCGCCGCTCGCCGGGACCTCACGGCGAGGAGGAGGAGGGCGAGCCAGGCCACCGCGCCGAGGCTGGTGAGGAGCACGATCGTCGGGAGCCGCGCCTCGTAGGCGTAGGGCGAGGCGATCAGCGAGCGCGCGAGACCCCAGGCTGTCTCGAGGGGCGTCCAGCGCGTGATCGGGTAGGGCAGCCCGCGGTCCGAGGTGAGCAGCCAGGCGAGCCCCGCGCGCGGATCGCGCAGGCCGACCTCGTGCAGCGCCAGCAGGAGCGGCACCCCGGCGGTGATCGCCATGGCGGCGAGCCCGACCAGCGAGGCGCGCCAGGCGCGAGGACGCGGCGGCCAGCAGGCGGGCAGCACCGCCAGCGGGAGCGCGAGGAGCGCGAGCGTGAGGTGAAAGAGGACCGCGAGCCCGGCGAGGAGGCCCGCCGCGAGCGTCCAGCCGAACGGGCGCGGGCCGCGCGCGCGGACCAGCGCCCAGAGCGTGGCGACCGCGAGCAGCGCGGCGAGCGCGTAGACCTCCACCTCGCTCGCCGAGCGCCAGTAGCCGTGCGCGACCCCGAGGAGCG
>JAKLHH010000993.1 GCA_022710245.1 Myxococcota bacterium | reverse complement strand
TCCTTCGACGTGAGCAAGATGCTCTACCGCCTGCTCTCCATCAAGCTGATCCGGAAGCGAGTGCCGGTGGTGGCTGTCTAGCGGCGCTCCAGCGAGGCGACGCAGCACCCCGGCGGCGCGCCGGGGCAAAGATGACGGACGGACGATGGGCAAGATTCTGATCGCCGACGACTCCGCCACCGCCGTCGCCCAGATGTCGAAGACGCTGGCTCCCCTCGGTCACGTCATCCTCACCGCCCGCGACGGAGAGGAGGCGGTGAGCCGGATCCGCGAGGAGCACCCCGACCTGGTGATCCTCGACCTGATCATGCCCAAGGTGAACGGGTTCCAGCTCTGCCGCGTGATCCGCTCGGATCCCGCCCTCAAGGGCCTGCCGATCATCGTCGTCACCTCCATGGATCGCGAGAGCGACCGCTACTGGGGGCTCAAGCAGGGCGCCGACGAGTACCTGGTCAAGCCGGTCGACCCCGGCGTGCTGATGGACAAAGTTCGCCACTACCTCGAATCGGTGGTGTAATTCCTGCCGTGGACGTCGTGGTCTTCGAGCTCGGCGGCCGGCGCTGCGGGGTTGACCTCCGCCTGGTGCAGGCGGTGATCCCGCTGGGACCCGTGACCCCGGTGCCGATGGCGCCGCCTGCCATCGCCGGCGCGGTCAACGTGCGCGGCGAGGTGGCGGCGGTGATCGACCTCGCGCTGCTCCTGGGCAGCGCGCCCGCGACTCCGCGGCAGGGGGGGCTGGCGCTGCTGGTGGAGGCGGAGGGCTGCCGGGCGGTGGTCTGCGCGGACCGCGTCGAGGAGGTCTCCGAGGTGCCGGTGGACGCCGCCTCGCTCAACCCCGAGGGGCAGTCCTTCGGCGGCCCGCCCGGGCCGCTCCTGCTCGTCGATCTCGCCGCGCTGCTGCGGCGACTGATCGGCGAGGTCGCGGCCGCCGCCCGGAGCGCGCCGCTCCTCTCCGAGGATGAGAAGCGATGAGCGAGCGCAAGCAGCCCTCTCGCGAGGGCGTCGGCCTGATGGTCAAGATGGGGCTCGGCGTCTCGGCGCTGGCCCTCCTCGCGGTGGGCACCATCGCCGTGACGCTGCTGGTCGGGCGCGCCAACCTCGGCACCCTGGCGCGCGACCACAACGCCGCGCTGGCCAAGATCGTCGAGGAGAACCGCGACGCGCAGCAGAAGATCAAGGCCACCAACCGCGACGCGATGGCGCGCGCCAAGCTCGCCGCCGACCAGATCGTGCGCATCAACCTGCGGCGGAGCTCGCTCTCGGCGGCCCAGGTCGCCGAGGCGATCGTGCGGAGCGCCGGGGGCGGCGGGGCGCGCGCGACGCGGCTCCCGGCGTTCCTCGAGCTGGTCCGGCGCCAGCGGATCGGGCGCGCTGGCTACGTCTTCACCTTCCAGCGGGAGCGCGGCGAGCTCCGCATCGCGGCTCACCAGAACCCGGAGCTCGAGGGGCGCCCGCTGAAGCAGGAGTACCAGGGGCTCGCCGAGCACCTCCACGCGGTGGGCTGGGAGGACAAGGTCGCCAGCTCGCGGCAGCACAGCAGCGGCTTCCTCGCCGACAACCGCCTGGTGGAGATGGTGACGCTGCGGAGCGCGGAGCAGAGCGGCGCGGCCTACCTCTACGTCGTCACGCCGCTCGCCGGGACCGCGCTCACCTTCGTCGCCGTGACCGATCTCGAGGGGACCCACGAGGCGGTCCTCGCGGACGTGAACGACGCGCTCTCCGAGGTGACGCGCTCCGCGGAGTCGAGCCACACGTCGATCGCGCAGAAGACGCAGCGGCTCGTCGAGCAGCTCGGCGCCTCGATCCAGAAGTTCCAGACCAGCCTCTTCGCCTGGCTGATGGTCCTCCTCGGCACCTGCGGCGTGGTGACCGCGCTCACCTTCATCTACTTCCGCAACGCGCTGCTCAAGCCCGTGCGCGAGCTGCACGCGCTCTCCGAGCACATCCGCGAGGGCCGCTACGACGAGCGCGCGCGCGTGCGCCCGGCGCAGGACGAGCTCGCCGGGCTGGCCCAGTCCTTCAACGCCATGCTCGACCGGCTGGTGGGCCTGATCCGCAGCGACGAGGACAAGCGCCAGCTCGAGCAGGGCGTGATGCAGCTCCTCGAGATCGTCTCGGCCGCCGCCGAGGGCGATCTCACGGCGCGGGGCCAGATCACCCACGGCGAGCTCGGCTCGCTGACCGACGCCTTCAACCACATGCTGGAGAGCATCGGGCGCCTGGTCCTCGAGGTGCGGCGCGCCGGCATGGAGGTCGCCTCCTCGGCCGAGCGCATCCTCACGCTGAGCGAGGCGATGGCGAGCGGCGCCGCGCACCAGGCGATGGTCCTCGACCGGGTGACGAAGAAGATCATCGCGCTCGGCGAGCGCTCCCTCGAGATCAACCAGATCGTCGAGCTGATCGACGAGATCTCCACGCAGACGAACATGCTCGGCCTCAACGCCGCGATCGAGGCCTCCCGCGCCGGCGAGCAGGGCAAGGGCTTCGCCGTGGTCGCCAACGAGGTGCGCAAGCTCGCCGAGCGCACCGGCGCGGCGACCAAGGACATCGGCATGTTCATCGAGTCGATCCAGGAGGCGAGCGAGGAGGCGGTCCGCGCCATGGAGGAGATCCGTGGCGTCACCCGCTCCACCGCCGACGGCGCGCTCGACACCGCGCGCGCCGCCGACGAGATGGTCGACTCGGCGAAGCGGCTCGGCGTGACGATCGCGCGGTTCAAGGTCTACCGGATCGAGTCGGACGAGCTCGCGCGCACGCTGGAGTCGCGTCGCCAGGAGATGAAGCAGAACCTGCACGCGATGCTCGACCTCGCGCAGGCGGCGCTCTCCGCCGGGCCCTCGGCGCGCGCGGCGGCCGAGCAGCTGCTCGCGGAGCTCCGCGAGCTCGGCGCGCGCGCCACGGTCAGCGCGACGAGACCGAGCCGGCAGACCGGGGTCCAGGTGGCGGTGACGGCGAGCCCGGAGCCCTCCGCGGTCGCCGAGACGCCGGCGCTCGAGCAGGCGATGGCGGGCGAGTCGCTCCCGGCGCGCAGCGCGGGCGCGGGCGCCGCGGAGGCTCCCGAGGGGACGCGAGGACCGCAGGGCCCGGCGGGCGGGCACAGCGCCTGAGCGCATGCTCATCGATCCGGACATCCTGCCGGTCTTCCTCGAGGAGGCGGAGAGCTACGTGCGCCTGCTCCGCCAGCCCGGCGCGGAGCGGGACGCGCTGTGCCGCGCGGCGCACGGGCTCAAGGGCGCCGCCTCCATCCTCGGCCTGGAGCGGATGATCGCCTGCGCCCGCCAGCTGGAGACGGCGGTGACGGAGACCGGCGCGGCGCCCGAGGCGGCGCTGGCCCTGGTGGAGGAGCTCCTCGGCAACCTGCGGGCGGCGGGGAGCGAGGAGGCCTCGCCCCGCCTCGGACCGCCGGGCGCGCAGCCGCTCTCCCCCGAGGAGCCTCCCGGCGCGCGCACCATCCGCCTCGAGCAAGCTCCCGGCGCGCAGCCGCTCTGCCCCGAGGAGCCTCTCGGCGCGCGCACCATCCGCCTCGAGCAAGCTCCCGGCGCGCGGCCGCTCTCCCCCGAGGAGCCTCCCACGCGGCCGCTCTCCCCCGAGGAGCCTGCCGGCGCGCGGACGCTCCGCCTCGAGCCAGCCCCTGCCACGCGCACGATCTCCCCCGAGGAGCCTGCCGGCGCGCGAACGCTCCGCCTCGAGCCAGCCCCTGCCACGCGCACGATCTCCCCCGAGGAGCC
>JAKLHH010000992.1 GCA_022710245.1 Myxococcota bacterium | reverse complement strand
CGGGCGCGCGCGAGGGCGGCCTGCCACTCGTCCACGTCGCGGTAGACGCGGCGATCCGGCTCGCTGAGCGCCGCCTCGCCGAGCGCCTGCTCCCAGCCGGCCCGGCGGAGGCGGACCGCGAGGACCCGGGTCTGGCCCGGCTTCTCCGCCCAGCCGCAGCGCTCCATCATCCAGAGGAAGGAGGGCTTGATCCAGGTCATGCGCCCGAAGGAGAAGGGCTCCACGAAGCGGCCTGCCTCGAGGGCCGCGTCCGCGATCGCGTCGCCGTACGCCTGGTAGACGACCAGCGTCTCCTCGTCGAAGTCGGCCCACACCTCGCGCTCGCCGCGGCGCTCGCTCATGGCGCGAGTCGAGCACGGCTAGCGGCGAGGGTCAACTCGGGGAGAGCAGGGGTCGGGCTCTCCCCGCGGCTCCTGGCCAGAGGGCGGCTCACGGCATGGACTAAGCCATAATCAAGACAACTAGTGAGGGCAGAAACGGGGGTGGGACCGGAGACCCATCCCCCGAACTTGCGCGAATCAGCGCAGATTTCGAGGGGAGACCCCAGGTCTACCCGCGAAATCTGCGCTGATTCGCGCACAATAGACAGTGGGACCGAAGACCCATCCTCAGAATCTGCCCTCGAGGGCAAGAACGCGGGGTGGGACGATCGACCCATCCTCGGAATCTGCCCTCGAGGGCAAGAACGCGGGGTGGGACGATCGACCCATCCTCGGAATCTGCCCTCGAGGGCAAGAACGCGGGGTGGGACGATCGACCCGGCACCTCCTGCGACTGCGGACCGCAACGAGGATGTGCCGCCGGGGCCTGCGCACCTGCGCGCCGTCGGATGAAGGTCGATGATGCCGGCGCTGAAAGAAACCTTCAGCGCCGCCGCCCGCTCGAGCCTGCTCGACGCGATCGCGCCGGCGAGGAGGCGGGGCGCTCACCCGAGCTGCGCGCGCCAGGCCTCCGGCAGCAGCACCTTCGCGGGGCGCTCACCCGAGCTGCGCGCGCCAGGCCTCCGGCAGCAGCACCTTCGCGGGGCGCAGCGCCGCGAGGACCCGCCTCGTCTCGCCTGGCTCGCGGAGCGGCGCGGCCGGATCGCCCTCGGAGTGGACCGTCAGGCTCGCGATCGGCGGCGGCACGAGCGCGAGGTAGGCGGGCAGCCCCCAGGCACCCTCGGCCCAGACCTCGAGCGCCAGCTCGCCGCGCGGGCCGGCCACCGTCGCGGTGACCTTGCGCAGGGCGAGCGAGGGCAGCGGCGCCAGCGCGCGCACGCTCGAGAGCCAGGCGGCGAGCGGCTCCTCGTGGTAGTAGCCGTGCGGCTCCAGCGTCACGCGCGCGAGCTGGCCGAGGAGCGGGTGGCCGCGGAGCTCGGCCTCCAGCCGGGCCAGCTCGTCGAGGCTGGCGCGCACGTCGAGCTCGCGGAGCCAGGGCAGCGACGGCGAGGCGGCGATCAGATCCAGCGCGCCCCTCGCGTAGCGACGCAGGCGGAGCCGCCGGAATGACCAGGGCTCACCGCGCTCGCAGACCGTCGTGAGGAGGCGCCGCGAGGGGAGGTCCACGTCCTCCAGCCGGCGGAGCGCGGGCGAGGTGACGAAGCGGGCGTAGAGCTCCTCGCTCGCCTGGCCCTGGCGGAGCTCGCGCAGCGTGGCGAGGCCCGGGTCCTCGGCGGCGCGAGCCCAGACGTCGTCCTCGGCCGCGGCGCCCTGGCGCACCTCGGCCGCGACAGGGAAGCCGAGCTCGAAGCGGACGTTGCAGAGCGCGAGCGAGAGCTCGCCGAGCCAGTCGCGCTGGTGCTTGCGGATCAGCCCCTGGATCCGCGACCGCTCCTTGAGCGAGGCCTCGCCGCGGGCGTCCTTCGCCTGCAGCGCGATCAGCTCGCCCCGCGGGTCGCCGCGCTCGAGGAGCAGGTCGCCGAGCACCAGGCGGAGCTCGCGGTCGTCGGGGCGGGCGAGGACCTCGGCGAGCACTTGCTCGGGGCTCTGCGGCCCGTCGGTGGCTCGGGGGGAGACAGGGGCGCGCGGTGCCCCGAGCTCCGCGAGGAGGCGCTCGACCGCCGCGGAGTCCGGCGGCGACAGCGGCCGCTCCGCCGCGGCGAGGACGCGGGCGGCCCCGGCGAGCGCCTGGGCCAGGTAGGCGCGCAGGGTCTTCGTGCGCCAGCCCGGCCTGGCGGCCAGCGCCTCGAGGCGCGCGGGCACGCGGACGTCGCCCGCACGCACCAGCGCGGCGACGAGGGGGCCGTAGACGGCCGCCGCCGCGGCCTCGTCGATCGCCTCGAAGGGCGCGCGCGCCGCGAGCTCGAGGAGCGGCGCCGCCGCGCGCGGATCGGGGAGGAAGCGGTCCAGCGCCGCGAGCCGCTCGAGGAAGACGCGGTGGCGCTTCCGCGCGAACTCGCGGACGAGGATGCTGACGTCGTGCACCTCGAGCTGGCGCGTCAGCCCGGCGAGCAGCGCGGGGAGCGCCTCGGGGCCGCCGCCCCGCGCGAGCGCGAGGAAGGCGCGGTGGAAGGCGCGCTTTGCGTCCTCGCCGCGTGCCTGTGCCAGCTTCGGCGCGGGGACGCGGGCCGAGAGCGCGTCGACGAGCTCGGCGAGGAGGGACGACGGCTGCGCGCGATACGCGGCCAGCGCGGCGGCGAGCGCGGCCGGGTGGTCGTCGCGGGTGAGGGCGGTCTCGACGGTGGAGAGGTCCACGGCGAGATGCTAGGTGAGGCGGTTGGGGGGAGGCAAGCGGCCCGCGCGGTGACGTCAACGCTCAGCGGCCCGGGGGCTCGAGGACAGGATCGCGGGGTGGGAGGAACGACCCATCACCAGACCTTGCCCTCGAGGCCCGGAGCTCAGCGCAGCAGGTCGAACGGCGCGCCCATCGTGTTGTAGTCGACGTACCACTCGCCGTCGACGATCACGTTCGCGACGCCGCCGTGGTAGAGCGCGCGGTGGTAGGCGACCACCTCCTCGACGGTCTCCGGCGAGGCCGCCGGCTCGCGGCTGAAGAAGGGCATCTTGCTCGCGCGGCGCGCCAGCTCGCAGGCCACGGCGGCGTCGCGCGAGTGGTGCACGGCGCCGTAGAGACCGCGCTCCAGCGACTGCGCCACGCGCTCGAAGGCCGCGTCGTCGTCGCCGCGCACGCCGAAGAGCGCGGTGCGGGGCAGCCGCGCGTCGGCAGCCTCCGGGGTCAGCTCCGGGTCACCGAGGATGGCCTCGTCGGCGACGGGCGTGGGGCCCGCCACCGCGACGCGGGCGCAGGCCTCCAGCGTGGTCAGCCCGCCCTCGAGGAGCACGACCTGCGCGCCCAGCGCCTTCACCTCGCAGGCGGCGGCGAGCGCCTCGGCGGAGCTCGCGTCGCCGTCGAGCGCCACCAGGTGAAAGGCGTTCGCCGGGGTGCTGGCGAGGAAGCGTCGGGCCACGTCGGCGACGGTGCCGGTGAACACCTGGTCCGCGGTACGGAATGGCGAGGGCCGGGCCAGCTGGCCGCGCCGCATGGCGATCGAGGGGACGATCAGCATGGAGCCCTGGGGCCGCTGCGAGGTGAGGTTGAAGACGGTTTGGGTGATGGTCATGGTGACGCGGAGCCTAGCACCGCTCCTGGCGGGCGAGCCACCGGGTCGACGAGCACGAGCGCTCAGGGGAGGACCGGCGACCGCGACTGCCACTGCTACCGCGACCGCGACTGCGACTGCGACTGCGACTGCGATTGCGACTGCGACTGCGACTGCGACTGCGACTGCGACTGCGACTGCGACTGCG
>JAKLHH010000991.1 GCA_022710245.1 Myxococcota bacterium | reverse complement strand
TGCACCGAGCCGATCTACCGCGCCGCCGGCGCGGACGGGCTGATCCGCGAGGCCGGACTGCGCCTCACCATGGACGCCGCGACGCTGAAGGGCATCGCTGGCCAGGTGCCGATCGCGCGGCTGCGGCCCGCGGCGGCCTGAGGCGACGATGCCGCGCGACCCCCAGCAGCTGATCGCCGCCGGCCAGCTGGCCTCGGCGGCCGCGCTCCTCGAGGAGCGCGGCGAGCACACCCGCGCCGCGGACCTCTACGAGCAGCTCTGGGATCACGTGGCGGTCGTGCGCGCGGCCCGGGCCGCGGGAGACCTGCCCCGCGCGCTCCGCGCGGCGCTCCTCTCGCGCGAGGTTGCGCTCATCGAGCAGCTCTGCGCCGAGGCGGCGCGGGCGCCAGAGCAGACGCGGCTCGCCGCGGCGAGCGCGTGCGAGGAGCGCGGCGCCCTGCTCCAGGCCGGGCGGCTCCACGAGGCGGCGGGCCAGCCCCGCGAGGCCGCCAGCTGCTTCGAGCGCGCTGGCTTCCGCCTCGACGCCGCGCGCCTCTTCGAGGCCGCGGGTGATGCGCGGCGCGCCATCGACCTCTACCGCGCCCACCTCGCCGACGCCGAGGCGCCGACCTCCCTGCTCACCGTCGACGATCCGGTCTTCCGCCTCGGGCGCCTGCTCCTCCGCTGCGGGCGCGCCGAGGAGGCCTTGCCGCTCCTGCAGCGCGTGTGGCGCCAGGACGGCCACGGCAGGAGCCCCGCCGGGCGCGCGGTGGTGGCGGCGCTGGCGCGAGCAGGCCACGCAGGCGCGGCGCTCCACGCGCTCGGGCACCTGCAGGCAGCCGGCGAGGCGGAGCTGACCCTTCCGGCCTGCCTCGCCGATGCGGAGCTGGCGCCCCTCGGCGCCTCGCCGGAGGCCTCGGTCCTCGCGGGCCGCTACCGGCTCGGCAAGCTCCTCGGCTCGGGCGGCATGGGCCGCGTCTACCTCGCCGTGGATCTGGTGAACGAGCGCCAGGTCGCCGTGAAGGTCTTCACCGCGCCGGGCGGCGCGCGTGGCCGTGACGCCTACCGACGCTTCCTCAGGGAGGCGCAGACCACCGGCCGCCTGCAGCACCCGCACCTCGTCTCGCTCCTCGACGTCAACGAGGAGATGGGCTTCATGGTGCTCGAGTACATGGCGGGCGGGACGCTCGCTGACCGGCTGCGTCCGTCCCTCGACCTCGCGAGCGCGCGGTCGATCATGCAGCAGGTCGCCGCGGGGCTCGCCGCCGCTCACCAGCGCGGCGTCATCCACCGAGACCTGAAGCCCTCGAACATCTTCTTCACCGACTCGGGCGCGGCCAAGCTGGGCGACTTCGGGGTGGCCCACCTGCAGGACTCGGGGCAGACGCAGACCGGCGCGTTCGTCGGCACGGTGGCGTTCATGTCGCCCGAGCAGATCTCGGGCGGCGCGATCACCTTCGCGGCCGACCTCTACGCCCTCGGCGTGACGTTCTTCCTGATGCTGACCGGCCAGCTCCCCTTCTCGCCGCCCGATCTCGTCGGCAAGCACCTCCACGCGCCCCCGCCCGCGCCGTCGTCGCTGGTGCCTGGCCTGCCGGCGGCCTGTGACGAGCTCGTCCTCCGCTGCCTCGCCAAGCGACCCGAGGATCGCCACGAGTCGCTCGACGCGCTCTCGCGGGCCCTGGACGCCCTCCCGGTGCTCGACCTCCTGCCCTCGCTCGCGCCGAGCGTCCCCGAGGCGCGGCAGCCGGAGCCGCGCCGTCGAGCGGCGGACCTGCGCTACGCGCCGGAGTCGACGCTCTTCGAGGTGCCGTCGCTGCAGCTCCGGGCAGCGCGCGACAGCGAGCTCGGCCGCGCCGTGGTGCTGGTCCGGATCGCGCCGGGCGAGCGCCGCGCCGGGATCCTCGCGCTGCTCACGGCCGCGGCCGCCTCGGGCGATGAGCACCTGCAGCGGGTCTTCCGCGTCGATCGTGAGCTCGGCCAGGCGGTGCTCGAGACCCGCCTCGGCGATCCGCTGACGCCGCCCCGCGATCGAGGCGAGGCGCTCTCGCTCGTCGCCCAGCTCGGTCGCGCGCTCGCTCCGCTGCACCGCGCCGGGCTCACGCACGGCGCGGTGACCGCGGCGGCGATCAGCCGGTGCTGCGAGACCTGGATCCTCTCGCTCCTCCCGGCGCTGGAGCGGGCGGCGACGGGCGCGCCGCTCACCCTCGACCAGGAGCTCGCCGCCGTCCTCGGCCTGGCCGGCCTGCCGCCCGTACCCGGGCTCGCCGACGGCGCGGCGCTCGCGAGCTGGGCCGAGGAGGAGCTGACCCGGCTGCAGAGCCGGGAAGCCGCCGCGCGTCAGCAGGCGCTCCTCGCCGAGGCGCTCGCGGGGGCACCGGCCGAGGTGCTCGCTCGAGGGCGAGAGCGCTAAATGAACGAGCGCGATTCTCGATCGCCAATGAGCGGGGAAGCCGGAATGAGGCGGCGCGTGGGGCGCCGCGGGAGGGGCAAAGGCCCCGCCCCGAGCCGAACGAGCGGGCTCTCTGCTGGTGGTCCGCACTGAGTTCGCCCGCGAGAGAGCGAGGGGTGGGGAGGGCGCCGCTGCCTCATCCCGGAGCGTCCCGAAGGGACGCGAGGACCGGCGCCCCGCGAGCGGGGGTCCCCGCGCGCCGCCGGACGTCGAAGTGTTCGAGGATCGTGATCGCTGATTTAGAAGCCGGCGGGAAGCGGGAAGCGGGAAGAAGCGCTCAGCGCGCGGTGGCGAGGACGAGGAAGAGCACGAGCTGCCCGCCCGACCGGCCGGCGCCGATGCCGAGGTGGGTGGGCCCGAGCTTGCCCAGCTCGCTCGCCTGGGAGAGCGCCTCGATCACCGTGAGCCGCACCAGCACGCCCTCCACCTGCCGGTATTGCCCGGACACCGCCCTGAGCCCGCGGCTCAGCTCGGCGTCCGCGTCGGCCTGCTTGCCGCCGCTCTGGATCAACGTCCGCACGTAGCGGCCGGCGAGCTCCTCGAGCGCGGCCTCGCGCGCCAGCGCCGGGCGGCCGAGCTCGCGGCGCCGACGCTCGACGATGCGGTAGAGCGGGGCGGGGCCGGCCGCGGGATCGAAGGCCGAGGCTGGCGTGATGAAGTTCTGGGTCACCAGCAGCACCGGCGCGCTCCCGCCGCGGTCGAGGGCCACGCCGACCCCGAGCTCGCTGACGTCCGTGGCCAGGATGTTCTCCCGGTGCGCGGGGCTCTTCATCAGCTCGCTCATCACCTCGCCGACGGAGTAGGCGCGCGCCACGTTCTCGCGCGCGGTGACGAAGACGAGGCCGCCGCGCTTCAGCCGGTCGGCGGGGCTGCCCGTCGTCGGCGAGACGTGCCCGACGAAGCGGGCCTCGCGCATGTCGAGGCTGTGCCGACGCGCGACAGCCGCGGCCGCGGCGCTGACGCCGAGGGCGCGCAGGCCGTGCTGGCGGCGGAGCTCGTTGGTGCGCTCGAAGATCTGGCGCTCGAGCGTGTCCTCGGAGGCGGCCTTGAGCGGCGCCGACTCGTAGCGCACCTCGACGGGCGCCGGGGTCGCGCAGTGCAGGGGGAAGTTGGCGAGCACCTCGGAGCCCAGCGGTCCGTCGCCGGTCACCTCCACCTGATACATCCCCGGCTTGCGGCAGGTGACCGAGGCGCGGAAGCGCGGGCCGCTCCCGGCCAGCCGCTCCGTCGCGATGGCCCCGGCGGGGTCGGCCACCACCAGGCGCACCGGGTGGTGGCCCGAGGAGACCTCGAGCTCGAGCGGGAC
>JAKLHH010000990.1 GCA_022710245.1 Myxococcota bacterium | reverse complement strand
GCCTGCTGATCATCGACGAGGAGCAGCGCTTCGGCGTCGCGCACAAGGAGCGGCTCAAGCGCCTGCGCACGCAGGTCGACGTGCTGACGATGACCGCCACGCCGATCCCGCGCACGCTGCAGATGGGCATGATGGGGATGCGCGAGATCAGCATCATCGCCACCCCGCCGGTCGACCGGCTCGCCATCCGCACCTTCATCAGCCGCAACGACGACGCGCTGATCGCCGAGGGGATCCGGCGCGAGCTCGACCGCGGCGGCCAGGTCTTCTTCGTCCACAACCGGGTGGAGAGCATCGACGAGGTGGCCGGCCGCGTGGCGGAGCTGGTGCCGGAGGCGAAGGTCGGGGTGGCGCACGGTCAGATGGAGCCCGCCCGCCTCGAGAAGGTGATGGTGGACTTCGTCGGCGGCGACTTCAACGTCCTCGTCTGCACGGCGATCATCGAGTCGGGGCTCGACATCCCGCGCGCGAACACCATGTTCATCAACCGCGCCGACTGCTTCGGCCTGGCGCAGCTCTACCAGCTGCGCGGCCGCATCGGGCGCGCCCGGCACCGGGCGTTCTGCTACCTGCTGGTGCCGGGGATCGAGTCGATGAGCGGCGACGCGCGCGCCCGGCTGACCACGCTGCAGCGCTTCACCGAGCTCGGCAGCGGGTTCTCGGTGGCGAGCCACGACCTGGAGATCCGCGGCGCCGGCGACCTCCTCGGCGCGCGGCAGTCCGGCCACATCGCCGCGGTGGGGTTCGAGGCCTACGCGCGGATCCTCGAGGAGGCCGTGGCCGAGCTGAAGGGCGAGCCGATCACGCGCGAGAGCGACCCCGAGCTCAACACCCACGTCGCCGCCTTCATCCCCGACGACTACGTCGAGGACACCGGGCAGCGCCTCGAATTCTACAAGCGGCTCTCCGACGCGGCCCACGACGAGGGGGCGATCGGCGACCTGCTGGCGGAGATGCGCGACCGCTACGGCGAGCGCCCGCCCGAGGTGGAGGCGCTCGGCGAGCTGATGGTGGTCAAGGGGCTCGCGGCCGCGCTCGGCGCCACGGTGCTGGACCTGAGCGACACGCGGCTCTCGCTCACCCTCGGCGAGGCGACGCCGCTCGAGCCCGGGCGCGCGGTGGAGCTGGTCAGCGATCGCACGACCGGCTTCCGCCTGACCCCGGAGATGCGGCTGATCCGCGCGCTCACCCCGGCCGAGCAGGCGCAGCCGCTCTCCGCGGCAAAGAGGGTCTTGCACGCCCTCCTCGCGTATGCTAACCAAAGACGTCAAAATTAATAGGAATTCTGGTGAAGCTGATGGCACCGACGCGGACGATACTGATGGCCGGGGTGGTGCTCGCCCTCGCGGGCTGCCCGGGCAAGACCGAGAAGGGCACGGCCTCGACGTCGGGGGCCAAGGGTGAGGCGGCCGAGAAGGACAAGAAGAAGGATCCGGATCGTGATCTCGTCGTCGCCAACGTCGGCGGCGGGAAGATCACGGTGGGCCAGCTCGAGGACGAGCTCGCCAAGCAGAACCCCTACCTGCGGATGCGCTTCAACAGCCTCGAGCGGCGCAAGGAGTTCCTGAAGAACATCGTCCGCTTCGAGGTGCTCGCGCGGGAGGCGCGGCGCCAGGGGATGCAGCGTGACCCCGAGGTCGTGCGGCGCGTGAAGCGGGTGATGATCGACCGGCTGATGGAGCAGCTCCACACGACGCTGGTCAAGCTGGACGACATCACCGACCAGGAGGTCGAGGCCTACTACAAGCAGAACGCCAACCTCTACCAGCAGCCGGGCAAGGCGCGCGCGAGCTGGATCCTCGTCGCCAGCGAGGCCGACGCCGGCAAGGTGCTCGCGCTCGCCAAGAAGAAGCCGAACGACGTGGCGAACTTCGGGGGGCTGGTCCAGGAGCACTCGACCGACGCGGCCACCAAGGACAAGCGCGGCGACCTCGACTTCTTCACCGCCGACACCAAGGCGGTGCCGAAGGAGGTCGTGGAGGCGGTCTTCAAGGTCAAGGGGCTCTGGCAGCTGCTGGGCCCGATCAAGACCGAGAAGGGCTACGCGGTGGTGATGAAGACCGGCGAGCTCGAGCCGGTCAACCGCACCCTCGAGATGGAGAAGATGCGGATCAAGAACCGCCTCTACAACGAGAAGCGGCTCAAGGCGATGGAGAAGTACGTCGAGGACCTGCAGGCCAAGGCCAAGGTCGAGGTCGACGAGAAGAACCTCGCCAAGGTGAAGATCAGCCTCGACCCGAAGGCCGACGTGCCAGGACTGGGCGGCATGGGCGGCATGGGCGGACACCCGGGCATGCACGGCCACGGCCACGGTGGTGGCATGCCGGGGATGCCGCCGGGCCGCGGCGGGATGCCCGGCCGCGGCGGGATGCCGGGGATGCCGCCGGGCCACGGCGGCGCGAAGCCGCCGGGCCACCCGTGAGGGGAGGCGTCATGCGCAGGTCAGCAGCCCTCGCCGCCTGTCTGCTCGCGCTCAGCGCGACGCCCGCGCTCGCGCGCGTGGTGGAGCGGATCGTCGCGGTGGTCAACGAAGACATCATCCTGCAGAGCGAGCTCAACGATCGTCTGCGCCCGCTGATGGCGCAGCTCCAGCAGATCCAGGACCCCACCGCGCGCCAGCAGAAGCTCGACGAGCTGAAGCGGCAGATGCTGGGGATGATGGTCGACGAGGAGCTGATCCGGCAGGAGGCCTCGAAGCTGAAGCTCACGGTCGGCGACAAGGACCTCGAGCTCGCCATCGCCGACGTGATGCGCAAGAACAACCTCAGCCGCGAGCAGCTCGAGGAGGCGCTCCGCCAGGAGGGCAAGGACATCGCCTCCTACAAGGAGACCATCCTCAGGCCGCAGCTCCTCAGGCTGCGCGTGCTCAACGTGCAGGTGCGCAGCCGCGTGATGGTCGGCGACGAGGAGGTGCGCGCGTTCTACCAGAAGAACCTGCGCCAGCTCGGGGTCGGCACCAAGGTCCGCGCGCGCCACATCTTCATCTCGCTGCCGCCCGGCGCGACGCCGCTCAAGGTCGAGGAGCGGCGCCGGCAAGCGCTCGCGCTCCTCGCGCGGGTGCGTAAGGGTGAGAGCTTCGAGGCGCTGGCGAAGAAGCACTCCGAGGACTCGGTCACGCGCGAGGACGGCGGCGACCTGGGGTTCTTCGAGCGCGGCACCCTGCCTGCCTCCATCGAGGAGGTCGTCTTCGCCATGAAGAAGGGCGAGGTCAGGGGCCCGCTCCTCGCCGAGCGCGGGTTCCACCTGATCCAGCTCGTCGACAAGCAGGAGTCGCAGGCGCGCCCGTTCGACGAGGTGAAGGACGAGCTCCGCGAGCAGCTCTACGTGCAGAAGATGGAGAAGGCGACGCAGGCCTGGCTCACCGAGGTCCGCAAGAAGTCGCACATCGATCAGAAGATCTGAGTCCCCGCCCGGCGCAGCCCTGTCGCGAGCTGGCCGGCAGACCCGCCGGGGCAGACCGGCTGACCCTCGATTCTCGACCGGCCACCGACCGACAACCCCGCAGAGCCTGGCGCCCGCGGCGCCGGCACCCCTCGTGCAACAGCGGCGGGGATGTTCCGACGCATCGTGATCATCGCGCTCCTCCTCCTCACCCAGCTCGGCCTCGGCGGTGCCGCGGCCGCGTCAGACTTCCTCAAGGGTAATCGCTTCATCGCGATCCAGCGGCGGGTCAACCGCGAGCGCCTCGTCAGGGATCCTGGCGTCAGGCAGCAGGTGAATCGCCCCCGGATCGTCGTCG
>JAKLHH010000099.1 GCA_022710245.1 Myxococcota bacterium | reverse complement strand
CGGGCGCGAGACGAGCGCGGGCTCACCGCTGCCCTCACGCGGCGGGCGCGAGACGAGCGCGGGCTCACCGCTGCCCTCACGCGGCGGGCGCGAGACGAGCGCGGGCTCACCGCTGCCCTCGCCGGGCGTCGCGGGTCGCGTGGCCGCGGGCTGGGTGGTCGTCGCCGGCCGCGAAGCGGCGCCGGGCTGCGAGGCGGGGCCCCTGCCGGAGCCGGGGTCCGCCATCGACAGGCCCGAGCCGGAGCCCAGGCCCGAGCCGGAGCCGGACGACTCACCGCCGGTGCGCGCGCGGGCGCGCAGCACCAGGACGCCGCCCGCCACGAGACCCGCCACCCCCACGAGCGCGAGGGCGACCACCAGACCGCGCCGCGAGCGGGGCGGAGCGGACTCGAGCATCAGCGTCCCGGTGCTCTTGACCGGGAGCAGCGCGGTCCCGCTGTCCGGCGCGGTCCCGCTGTGCGGCGCGGTCCCGCTGTGCGGCGCGGTCCCGCTGTGCGGCGCGGTCCCGCTGTGCGGCGCGGTCCCGCTGTGCGGCGCGGTGCCGCTGTCCGGCGCGGGCGCCCTCGCAGCCTGCACCACGCGCTGCACGTCGGAGCTGTCCTCGAGGGTCGGCTGCTCGGGGTCGAAGCCGCCCTGCGAGATCGTGGCGCCGCCCCGGGAGGGCGCGCCTGGCGCAGGTGTGCCTTGCGCTGGCGCGCCCTGCGTGGGCGCGGTGGCAGCCGCGCGGAGCGGCTCGTCGGGGTGGAGCTGGGCGAGGAGCGTGGCCAGCTCGGCCGGCCCGAACGGGCAGCGCTCGAGGTAGCCGTCGAGCTGCTCCCCGAGGAGCGCCGCGTCGCGCGTGCGCATGGCCGGGTGCGGCTGCAGGGCCCCGCGCACGATCTCGTCGAGGGGCGCGGCCTCGGGCGCGAGGCGCGAGGGCGGCTCGAAGACCGGGTGCCCTGCCCTCGCCAGCATCTCCACCTCGCCGACGCCCGGGTTGAAGCGGCGCGAGGTGAGCAGCTCGTAGAGGACGAGCCCGGCGCCGAAGACGTCGGTGCGCGGCGAGACCGGGTCGCCCGTCACCTGCTCGGGCGCGAGGTAGGCGAGCTTGCCCTTGATCTGCCCGGTGGTCGTGCGCGAGAGGCGGGCCATCGCCTTGGCCACGCCGAAGTCGCCGAGCCGCAGGTGCCCCTCGCGGGTGACGAAGACGTTGTGCGGCGAGACGTCGCGGTGGACGATGCCGTCCTCGCGCGTGTGGATATAGTGGAGCGCCTGCGCGAGCTCCGAGATCAGGTAGGCCGCGGCGGGCGGCGGCAGCCGGCGCTCCGTCAGGCGGCAGCGCGAGAGCACCTCGGCGAGGTCCCAGCCGTCGACGTACTCCATGGCCAGGTAGTAGGTCCCCTCGATCTCGCCGAAGTCATAGACGGGGACGATGTTCGGGTGGCTGAGCCGGGCGAGGATGCTCGCCTCGTCGATGAAGCCCTTCACCAGCTCCGGCTCGCGCTGGCAGTCGGGCAGGAGCACCTTCACCGCGAGCCGCTTGCGGAAGCCCGCCGAGCCCTTGAGCTGCGCCTCGTAGACCTCGGCCATCCCGCCGACGCCCACGCGGCGCACGAGGTGGTACTTCCCGAGGCGGGCCGAGGCGGTGATCATGCGCGGGCGATCATAGCACGCGGGCAGTGCTCGGAGGCGCGAGCGATCAGGGCAGCGGGGCGCGGACGGCGTCGTCGCTGGGCCGCGTGAGCACCACCGGGATCACGACCCCCGCGGCGACCGCGGCGCCCACCGCGGTCCACAGCCACCAGCGCGTGTACCAGGCCTTCGGCTGCGGCACGTTGACCAGGCGCGCGGCGATCGGCCCGGCGGCGCGGAGCAGGTTGCCGAGGTCGCCGAAGAGCGTCTCCTCGACGGTGCGCACCGCTGCCGTGCCCACGTGGAGCAGGCGGAGCTGCACCACGAAGGTGCGCCCGATGCCGCCCACCGCGCCGGCGAGCACCTGGGTAGCCCCGGCCGCGGCGCCCGCCGCGAGCGCGCAGGGGTCCTGGGCCTGCTTGCCGCCCTGGCACTCGGGGCTGCCCGCCACCGCGGTGGCGGCCTCGACCTCCGAGGCGACCGTGAGGTCGCGCCTGAGCTCGCGGACCATGGCCGCGCGGACCGAGGCGGCCTCCCCTTCGCTCAGACCCACGGCGCGGAGCGGCAGCACGAGCAGGCGCTGCGGGCCAGCCGCGCTGTGAGGCGTCCGCGTGGCCGACCGCGAGGTGGCGCAGCCCGGGAGGAGCGCGAGGGCCAGCAGGACGGCTGCGAGGGTTGACGATCTCGACGGTCTCAAGGTCCTCACGCTCGGCGCTCCCTGTCACGCGCCGGTTTCACTCGCCGCGGTCTGCATGCCCCGCCAGGTTCCGGGCCATTATGCGCGGACCCGCCGGCGAAGTGAAACCCGCTTGTGACAGCGCCCCGGCAGGACGAGCTTTCGCCTGAGAATCCAGCCCTCCGCGAGAAGGCGCCCGTGGCACGTCGGTTGCTCTCCCAGCTGCCAGCACAACCACCGCCAGGAGGCCACTCGATGAGACGATCACTGCTCACACTGCTGCTCGGCGCCCTCGGCGCCCTCCCCCTCGGCTGCGGCGGAGATCCCGGCCAGGAGGAGCTGTCGTCCAGGCTCGGCCTCGGCGACACCAAGGAGCTCGTGATCTGCGTCTTCAACTCGCAGATCCCGCAGGAGTGCACGTCGGTGAAGGGCAGCTGCAAGGGCACCGGCTCCTGCACGGTGGAGGTGATCGGCAGCAAGGGCGAGAAGGTCGACTGGAAGTCGAGCTGCGGCGGCTACGCGGCGACGGTGGTCGACGGACTCGACGAGAAGGCCTTCTTCGACTGCGGGGTCGTCCCGCAGCCGCCGCCGCCCCAGGTGAAGGAGCAGGTCTTCTGCCTCTTCAACAGCAAGACCCCGCAGGCCTGCTACGCCTCGAACGGCGCCACCTGCAAGGGCGTCGGCTCGTGCACCGCCGTGGTGAGCGGCCTGCAGGGCGAGAAGCTCGACTGGAAGAGCACCTGCGGCGGCTACGCGAGCACCCTCCTCGACGGCGCCGACGAGAAGGTCCTCTTCGACTGCAACCCGGTGCCGCCGCCCCCGCCGCCCCCGCAGCTCAAGGAGCAGGTCAAGTGCCTCTTCAACAACACCAAGGTCGTGCAGGAGTGCACCTCGGCCAAGGGCAGCTGCAAGGGCCTCGGCGCCTGCGTCGTCGACGTGGTCGGCCTCAAGGGTGAGAAGGTCGAGTGGAAGTCCACCTGCGGCGGCTACGCGACGACCGTGATCGACGGCATCGCCGAGTACGCCGCCTTCGACTGCAACCCGCTGCCGCCCCCGCCCACCACCAAGGAGCAGGTGTTCTGCCTCTTCAACAGCAAGACCGAGCAGGCCTGCTACGCCACGAACGGCGCGAGCTGCAAGGGCATCGGCTCCTGCATCGCGGTGGTCACCGGCCAGAAGGGCGAGAAGATCGAGTGGAAGTCGAGCTGCGGCGGCTACGCCACCACCCTCCTCGACGGCCTCGACGAGAAGGCCTTCTTCGACTGCGGGATCGTGCCGCCCCCGCCGCCCCCGCCGCCCGCGCTGAAGGAGCAGGTGTTCTGCGTCTTCAACAGCAAGACCGAGCAGACCTGCTACTCCTCGACGGGCGTGAGCTGCAAGGGCATCGGCTCCTGCGTGGTCGTCGTCGCCGGCCAGAAGGGTGACAAGATCGACTGGAAGTCGAGCTGCGGCGGCACCGCCACCACCCTCCTCGACGGCCTCGACGAGAAGGCGACCTTCGACTGCGCGCAGCCGCCCGTGCCGCCCCCGCCGCCCCCGGTGGAGCTGAAGGAGGTGGTGACCTGCGTGTTCGCCTGCGCCGCCGTCACCAAGGGCACCACCAACGAGTGCGTCTCGGCCAGGGGCAGCTGCAAGGGCCTCGGCTCCTGCCAGGTGGTGGTCGCCGGGCCCAAGGGCGAGAAGGTCGAGTGGAAGAGCACCTGCGGCGGCACCGCGACGACCCTCATCGACGGACTCGACGAGAAGCTCCTCTTCTGACCTCCCACCTCCCCTCCCCGATGACGCCCTCCCCCGGCTGGCGTAAGATGGTCCCGATGACCCCGACGCCAGCCGGCCTCCAGGCCTCGCGCCTGGTCCCCGCCCTCCTCCTCGGTCTCGGCCTCGCGGCCTGCAGCGGGGCCGAGACCGCCATCAACATCAGGCTGGCGCCGAACCCCGAGCTCAACAGCGAGCGCCAGATCCTCGCGCTGATCCACTCGATCAAGCTGACCCTCGACGCGCCGGGCGGGTTCAAGGGCGCGCTCACCGAGGGGCAGCAGCTCGGCCCCTTCATCGCCACCGACGTCGACAGCGACAAGATGCTCGAGCTCCAGCTCACCTACCCGCTCGGCGTCGAGACCGCCCTCCCCCTCTTCCGCCTCTTCCCCGGCCAGAACGGCGATCGCGTCTTCCAGCTCGCCGCGCGCGGAGTGACGCCCGCGGTGCCCCGCGACGAGGTGGTCGCGACCGGCGTGGTCGAGTCGGTCCGCTTCTACGCCGGGGAGACGATCGACCTGATGGTCCCCTTCGACCTCCGCGCCGCGTACCGGCCGCCTCGCGTGGTGGCGACGACGCCCCGCTCCTCGGAGATCGGCGTCCCCTCCGCGCTGGCGCGCCTCGAGCTGGAGTTCTCCAAGCCGATCGATCGGAGCTCGCTCCAGTACCTCACCATCACCTACGACAGCAGCGCGGGCCCGCGCCCGCTCGCCGCCGGGAAGTGGGAGCTCCGCGAGCTGCAGGTGCGCGAACTCGGGCTGGAGACGAAGCGCTCGGTGGCCGGCTTCACCGTCGACGTGACCTGTCCGCTCAGCCCCGGCACGTACCACCTCCACGCGGACGCGCTGGTCCGCGACCTCAGCGGGAGCGGCCTCGATCAGGACGCGACCCGCGACGGACCCGACCCCTTCGACGGGACGTTCGTCGTCGGCAGCACCGGCGAGCCGGCGCGGAGCGAGCCCTGCCTGGGCCAGGGCGGCTGCGAGGGCAACCCGGACTGCAACCCGGCCGGCGGGAGCGACTACGTCTGCCTCGAGCACAAGTGCATCCCGGTCAAGCCCACCTGCGGCACGCTCAAGTGCGACCCCGGCTACGTCTGCGACGAGGCCACCGGCATGGCGAGCTGCGTCGAGGACTGCCGCAAGACCGGCTTCTGCGGCGGCTTCACCTACTGCGAGGAGAAGGACGGGCGCTGCTGGCCCTGCGATCCCAAGGCGATCAACCCGCAGTGCGGCAACGGGGTCACCGAGGTGGTGACCTGCAACTTCAAGGGCTCGGGGACGACGCACAGCTGCCAGTCCGCTCTGGGCACCTGCAAGGGCGAGCTCGCCTGCAAGGTCACCGTGACGGGCCTGCAGGGGGACAAGGTGGAGTGGAGCAGCGACTGCGGCAGCGTCGCCTACACGGTCCTCGACGGCGTCGACGAGGAGGCGAGCTTCGCCTGCGGCGGAGCCGTCTACGAGCAGGTGACCTGCCTCTTCAACGGCTCGAGCGCCAGTCAGCAGTGCGACTCGCCGCAGGGCTCCTGCTCCGGGGTCGGCAAGTGCGTCGTCGACGTGAAGGGGACCCAGGGCGACAAGATCGAATGGAAGAGCACCTGCGGGGGCGCCGCCACCAGCAGCCTCGACGGCGTCAGCGAGACGGTGACCTTCCAGTGCGGGACGCAGCTCAAGGAGCGCGTCACCTGCACCTTCGTGAACGCCAAGCTCGAGCAGAGCTGCAAGTCCGTCAAGGGGACCTGCAAGGGGATCGGGAGCTGCGGCGTGGACCTCGTGGGCTCGCCCGGCGAGAAGGTGGAGTGGACCGGCAGCTGCCCGGGCAGCATCACCACGATCGTCGACGGGACGGACGAGCCAGCCAAGTTCTACTGCCCGTGACGCGAGGGCCCGCGGAGGGGCCGACACCGACGTGGACTCACCCATCGACAGGACCGGCGCGACCCGCATCATCAGCAAGCCCGACGGCTCCGAGGCGCTCGTCCTCGAGCGCGCCCGCATCCAGGTGCTGAAGGGCCCCGACAAGGGCAAGGAGCTCCTCATCGAGGGGCCGCGGGTGCGGATCGGCACCGGCGGCGAGTGCGAGCTGCAGCTCAGCGACGCCGCCGTCTCGCGGCGGCACCTCGAGCTCTGCGCGACCCCCGAGGGGCTGCTGCTGCGCGACCTCGGCAGCACCAACGGCACGCTGGTCGCCGGGGTGCGGCTGCAGCGCGCGCTCCTCACCGGCCCCGCCACGCTGGTCCTCGGCCAGACCACGCTGAAGGTGTCGCCGACGAAGGAGCTCCTCGAGCTGCGCCTGAGCGCGCGCACGAGCTTCGGCGGGCTCCTCGGGCGGGGCCCGGCGATGCGGCAGATCTTCGCCGTCCTCGAGCAGGTCGCGCCCACCGACAGCACCGTGCTCCTCGAGGGCGAGTCGGGGACGGGCAAGGAGGTGGCGGCCGACGCGCTCCACCGCGCGTCGCGGCGCGCGGAGGAGCCGATGGTGGTGGTGGACTGCGGGAGCATCCCGCCCACGCTGATCGAGAGCGAGCTCTTCGGGCACGAGCGCGGCGCCTTCACGGGCGCGGCCGAGGCGCGCGCCGGCGCGCTGGAGCAGGCCGACCGCGGCACGCTCTTCCTCGACGAGATCGGCGAGCTCCCGCTGGAGCTGCAGCCGCGCCTCCTCCGCTTCCTGGAGAGCGGGAAGGTCAAGCGGCTCGGCGCCTCGCAGCCGCTCCAGCTCGACGTGCGCGTCGTCGCGGCGACCAACCGCCACCTCGCGCACGAGGTGAAGCGGCGCGCCTTCCGCGAGGACCTCTTCTACCGCCTGGCGGTGGTGCGCCTCGAGCTGCCGCCGCTCCGCGAGCGGCTGGAGGACCTGCCGCTCCTCGCGCACCACTTCCTCGAGAGGCTGGCGCGCGATCCGGCCGCAGTCCTCACCGACGAGATCCTCGGGGTGCTCCGCGCCCACGCCTGGCCGGGCAACGTACGCGAGCTGCGGAACGTCGTCGAGCGGCTCGTGCTCCTGCCCGAGCAGGCGCTCTCCGTGCTGCGGCAGGAGATCCGCGGAGGCGCCGGCGCGGGGGCCAGCGGCGGCATCGGCGACCTGATCGAGCTCCCCTACCACGAGGCGCGGACGCTCTGGCAGGAGAAGTTCGAGCGCCAGTACCTCGCCGCGCAGCTCGAGCGCGCGGGCGGCGTCGTCACGCACGCGGCGACCAAGGCCGAGCTGCCGAGGCAGAGCTTTCACCGGATGATGCGGCGGCACGGGCTGAAGGGCGCGCCCTGAGCGAGCGGCCAGCGCAACCAGACTGGCACGCGCAAGCCACTCCCCGCTCAACGAGCAATTGTCGCGGCGCCGCACAGGTCGGGCGGTCGTGCGTAGCTGCCGCGACCAACAGTACTGCTCGCGCTACAATCGCCGGATGGACCAGCCCGATCGGCCGCCGGCCCCACTCGATCGCGGCGAACGCGAGCGCGGCGAGCGAGAGCGCGCGTCGCGACTGCTGCGAGAGCTCGTCGAGGAGTGTCCGCGGCGGCGCCCCTGCAGCGAGCACGAGGCGCGCGCCCAGGAGCGGCTCGCCGGGGAGCTCGCGGGCGAGGGGCTCGCCGTCGAGTGGCAGGACTTCCGCTTCGGGACGAACCTCTACGCGCTGATGACCCTCGAGCTCGGGCTCGGCGTGGCGGGGACGCTGCTGCTCGCGGCCTGCTCGCTCCGGGTCTGCGCCGGGATCGCGCTCGGCCTCCACCTGCTCGCGGCGCTCTCGCTCGTCGGCGGGGCGACCCGGTCCTTTCACCCGCTGCGTCTGCTGCTCCCGCGCGGGGACTCGCGGAACCTCCTCGCGCGCCGCCCTGCCGCGGGCGCGCCGCGGCTGCGCCTCGTCCTCCTCGCGCACGCCGACGCCGCGCTCACTGGCTGGCTCTTCCACCCGCGCCTGATCCGGGCCGCGAGCCGGCGGCCTCCCTGGCCCTTCGGCTTCCTCGGGCGCTCGCTCCTGGTCGTGGTCCTCGGCCTGGCAGCGCTGGCCCTCGTCGACGGCGCGGTGCTGCTCCTCGGGCCGCGGCCGCCGCTCCTCGCCGCCGCGGCGCTGCTCACGCTCCCCGCGCTGATCGGCTTCACGCTGAACGCGCAGGTCGTGCTGCGCGATGAGGTGGTCCCCGGGGCCAACGACGACCTCTCCGGCTGCGTGGCCCTGCCGCTCCTCGCGCGCCGGCTCCTCCCCGCGCTCCCCGACGGTGTCGAGCTGATCCTCTGCGTCACCGGCTGCGAGGAGGCGGGGCTCGGCGGCGCCGAGGCGCTCGCCCGCGCCAGGCGCGAGGAGTGGAGCCGCGCGGAGACGGTCGTCCTCGCCCTCGACGGGCTCTCCGGCGGCGACCTCCGGATCTTCCTCGAGGGAGAGGTGCTCTCGCTGCCGCCGCCGGCCTGGCTCCTCGAGGCGGTGAGCGCGGTGGTCGCCGCGAGCCCGCGCTTCGCCGAGGTCACGCCCTGCCCGATCCCCGCTGGCGGCACCGACCGCATCGCCTTCGCGGTGCGAGGCTACGACGGGCTGGGGCTGGGCTGCGTCGACCCGGCGATCGGCGCGCCGCGCCACTACCACCAGCCCACCGACACCCCGGCGAACCTCGACCTCGACAAGCTGCTCTTCTGCGTCGACTTCGTCGAGGCGCTCGCCGACGAGCTGATCCGGCGGCGCGCGGGCTGACCCTCCGGGCGCGGGTCAGCGGGTCGCGCTCAGCCCCTGACAGACCTTGCCGGCGGCCTCGGCCTCCGCCGGCTCCAGGTAGCCTCGCGTGTGGCTCGCCGCGCACATCGCGTAGAGCTCGGTGCCCTCGACGCAGGCGATGGTCGTGACCCCGGTCTTGCGCTCGACTCCACTCACCTGCTCGCTGGAGCTGCCGAGGGGCAGCGGGCCCTGACGCGGGCGGCACGGCTCGACCACCCAGCGCCCGGCCTCGAGCGACCTCCCCCTCGGCGCCACGGTGATCTGGTACTGCAGGCCCTCGCCCGACGGGGGATCCCAGCGCTGGCGGTTGTTGTCGTCACGGCCGAGGCGGTGGCCGGACGGTACGGGGAGCCGATAACGAACGCCGCCGAGCCGGCGCTCGACCGGCGCGCTCCCCGCGACCGGCCCCGGCGCCGGCTGGAAGGCCGCGCCCACCCGACCGAGGATGCTGCCGAAGCCGTGGTCCACCGCCCAGAGCACGAGCTGCCCGTCGACGACGCGCGCCCGGTAGCGCTCGCGCAGGCGCAGGCCCCCACCCTCGAAGACGAGCTCCAGGTCGCGCCCCTGCAGCGTCCAGCGGCCGGTCATGCCCGCGCCGCCCCGGATCGAGCGCTGCGTGATGGTCCCGTCGGCGGCGAAGCGCTTGATCAGCTCGCGCTCCCTGCCGAGGCAGGCGGTGGTCGCCTCGGAGTCGGTGCGGCAGAGGACCTCCCACTCGCCGGGGAGCTGCTCGGCGAGCGGACGGGAGCAGGCGAGACAGGTGACCAGGCAGGCGCCAGGGCCGAGGATCCGCAGCGGGCTCATGGATCCCGGCCTAGCACAGTCCGTCCGGGAGCGAAACAAGCTTGCTCCCCGTGCCCGAACCCCTTATATAGGCCCCGGGCTCGACGGCAACCCGGCAGGAAGGTCGGCTCTGGCCCACGCCGTCGGAAAGTGAGACCACCGTGCCCGCAGCCACCAGCCCCGACGATCCCGGCGCCCTCTCCGCGACTGGCCCCCTCCGCGTCCTCCTCGTCACCCCCGAGTGCGCGCCCTACGCCAAGGTCGGCGGCCTCGCCGACGTGGTCCCCGCGCTCGCCAAGGCGCTCGCCCGGCTCGGGCACGAGCCCCGCATCCTGATGCCGCTCTACCGGCGCGTCGACCGTACCCACCGCGGCCTCTCGCCCGCGGGCTCCGCCTGCATCCACCTGGGCGGCGACGTCGAGCACTGGGTCGGCCTCGAGACCGCGAAGCTCGACGGCCAGATCCCCGTCTGGTTCGTCGACTTCGCCGCCTACTACGATCGCTCCGGCGTCTACGGCGAGGGCGCGAGCGAGGTCGAGTTCCCCGACAACGCCTACCGCTTCGCGCTCCTCTGCAAGGCGGCGCTGCCGCTCTGCAAGGACGGGGGCTGGATCCCGCACGTGATGCACGCGCACGACTGGCCGGCGGCGCTGGTCCCGGTCTTCCTGAAGACCTGGGACCGCGTCCTCTCGCCGCTCTCGTCGACGGCGAGCGTGCTCACCATCCACAACATCGGCCACCAGGGGAAGTACCCGGCCGACGCCTACAGCTACCTCGGCGTCGGCGGCGACCACTTCGGCGTCTTCGAGGACTACCGCCTGATCAACCTGCTCAAGGGCGGCATCGCCTTCGCCGACGCGATCACCACCGTCTCGCCGACGCACCTCGAGGAGATCCTCAGCCCCTCCGGCGGGCACGGCCTCGCGCCGTTCCTCGCCGGGCGGCGCGACGACCTCGCCGGCATCCTCAACGGCGCCGACTACGATCACTGGAGCCCCGAGACCGACCCCTACCTGCCGAAGCGCTACAGCGCCGCCGACATCGAGGGCAAGCGCGCGTGCAAGGAGGCGCTGCAGGTGCGGCTCGGCCTCGAGCTGCGGCCAGAGCTGCCGCTCTTCGGGATGATCACGCGGCTCGTGCTGCAGAAGGGCATCGACCTCCTGCGCGTGGCGCTGCCGCCCGCGCTCGGCCGGCTGCCGATGCAGCTCGCCGTCCTCGGCACCGGCGAGCCCGAGTACGAGGGCTTCTTCAGCTGGCTCCGCTCGCGCTTCCCGGGCAAGGTCGGCACCTACATCGGCTACGACGAGTCGCTCGCGCACCTGATCGAGGGCGGCGCCGACTTCTTCCTGATGCCCTCGCTCTACGAGCCCTGCGGCCTGAACCAGATCTACTCCATGCGCTACGGCACGCTGCCGGTCGTGCGCTCGACGGGCGGGCTGCGCGACACGGTGGAGAACTTCGACCCGGAGACGGGCGCGGGGACCGGCTTCGTCTTCCACGACCCGACTGGCCCGGCCGTGCTCGGCACCCTCGAGTGGGTGGTCTCGACCTGGTTCGAGCGGGCGAACGACATCGCCGCGATGCGCCAGCGCGCGATGGCCATGGACTTCTCCTGGGCCGAGTCGGCGAGCCAGTACGTCGAGATCTACCGGCGCGCCCTCGCGCGACGGGCGGCCTGGGGCTGACGGCCTCTCAACATCCAGACCCAGCTTCAGACACAGCTTCAGACCCAGACTCAGACCCAGCTTCAGACTCAGACCCAGCTTCAGACTCAGACCCAGACCCAGATGGAGGAAGCCATGAGAACGTACCCGAGATCGTCCAGCGCTGTCCTCGCTGCCTGCGGCCTCGCGCTGCTCCTCACCGCCTGCTCCGACGACACGGCGCCGGTCCGCCAGGACACCCGCGCGCCCGTCGCGGATCAGTACCCCTACAACCTCGAGGCCGGCGCCATGCCCGACGGCAAGACCGCGGCCGACACCGGCGCCAAGGGCGACACCGGGGTGAAGCCCGACACGGTCCCCCCGGTCTGCCCGGGTCAGGGCACCACGGCCTGCACCGAGGGCGGCCAGCAGGGCAAGTGCTGGGCCGGGAGCTGCTGCACCGGCTGCTACGAGGGCTTCAGCAAGAAGTGCTACGGGGCCTCGAGCACGGTCGCGATCTGCGGCAACAACGGGAACGCCTGCCAGACCTGCGCTGGCAACGAGAAGTGCGTGAACTACGTCTGCCAGTAGGCGGGCCAGCCGGGTGCGGCCGGGCCGGGAGGTGCTCGGTCGGGCAGAACAGGCGCCCGCGCTCGTATGCAGAGGGGAAGACCCTCACCACGGAGCGCACGTGTCACGAAGCCCCCGCCCACTCATCGCCCTGCCCCTGCTGCTCCTCCTGCCCACCTGCAGCGAGCGCCCCTCGAGCCAGAGCCCAGCCGCGGCGAAGGAGGCCCCGCCCGCAGCCACGGCGAGCGCAGCCACGGCGAGCGCGCCCGTGAAGCAGGATCCGGCCGTGGGTGCGGTCCGTGCCTCCGCCTGGGTCGCGCGGCTGCAGGTGTTCGGCCCCGAGCTCGCCCTCGGGTTCGCCAGCCGGGCCATCCGGGAGCTGACACCGGCGGAGCGGACGGCGCTGAGCGCGCTGGCTCGCCCCGCGAAGGCCACGCTCGCCCCCGAGAGCACCGAGGGGCGCGCGCTGCTCCTCGGCCTGGGCACCTTCGTCACCCACGAGCTGCTGCCGGCCGCGCTGCGCGCCAACCAGCAAGACGAGGTCGCGCGCAAGCTCGCCTCCGCCCCGGTGAAGGGAAAGCTCACTGACCTCTACTACAAGCACCTGCGCGACC
>JAKLHH010000989.1 GCA_022710245.1 Myxococcota bacterium | reverse complement strand
GTCCCGGTGTCAGCCAGGGGGGGCGGGACGGCAACCGGCGGCTCGGCGGTGGTGGCGGCCGGTGCCGCGGGCTGGGGGATCGCGGGCGTGGGCGGGGGCGCGGGCGTCGCTGCGAGTGGCCGCGGAGCTGGCTGCCCGGCCTCAGCCTTCGGCGCGCCAGCCGCCTCCCCTGCCTTGTCGCCTCGCTTGCGCTTGCGCGCCGCCACCCGCAGCAGACCCATGGCCTCGCGACAGGCCGCACGGACCGCGCGGGAGTTGAGCACGCGGTCCGCCTGCTCCTGCAGCAGGGCTGACTCGGAGAGCTCTCCAGTCGCCGCGAGCCCGTAGGCGGCGGCGGCGCAGAGCTCCTGCTGCTGCTGGCGGCCGAGGAGCTTTCCGCCGGTGACCAGCTCTCGCAGCGCCCGTCGCTCGGCGTCGCCACCGTGCGCCCCGAGGAGCTCGCAGACCCGGCGCTTCTCCACGGCGGAGGCCTCGAGGAGCGCGCCGCTGGTCAGGCGGCTGAAGAGCCGCTGGACCAGCTCGGGGTCGGCGTGGCGCATCAGGATCTGCTCGGCGGTGGCGCGGACTCTACCCTTGGGATCGTCGAGGAGCAGCAGCCGCAGCTGCCGCACCGGCTCGGCGGTGGAGGTCTGGGTGGCGCGGAGCACCTCGATGCGCAGGTCCGGGTCCTCGTGCTTGCCAACGACGGTCAGCGCCTCCAGCGAGGCGTCGTCGCCAGTGGCGACCAGCACGCGGATCGCGAGCTGCACCTGATCGCGCCGGCTGGACGCGAGGAGGGGGGTGAGGAGCTCGGGCCGTCCGCGGGTCTTCTCGCCGATCAGCTCGAGGAGCAGGGCCGCGCCGGGGCCGCCGGCGATCGGCGCCGCCGCCGCCACCAGCTCGGCGCAGCGCTCGGCCGGCACCGCCTCCAGCGCCGCCTGGATGGCGTGCAGGTCGGCACCGGCCGCGGTGAGCCCGGCGAGCAGCAGGTCGATCCCCTGCCGCGCGAGCAGGCGGTCCAGCATGCGCCGGCTGGCCGCCTCGCCCCCCGGCTCCCGGCCCAGCTCCACCGCGCGCGCGACGACCCGCGCCAGGTCCGCCGCGGCCTCGCGGACCGCGAGCCAGCGCAGCAGCTCGTCGAGGCTGATCAGGAGCGCGGGCTCGCGCTCACCGCCCGCCCGGAGGGCGGAGTGGCAGACGGTGGCGAGGTGCGCCAGCTGGTCCGGGCTCTCAGCGCAGCGCTCGCGGATCGCCTCGAGCTCCGCGTCACCGGCGGTGGCAGTGGGCTGCGGCATGGCTCCCTCCCTCTCCCAAGGGCCGGGTGTTGTGCAGGATCGCAGGGACCCGAGGATGGTACCACAGCCGCCGCGCGATCCTGCATGGTTGCTCGCCTGTAAGCCCTGCCGCCGACCGCCGTTCTCCCCTGCGAACCGACAGACGGAGGCGCTCGATGCGGTCCCTCACCTTGATCCTCTCCCTCCTCGCCGCCAGCTGCGCGGCACCAGCGATGTCGATCCGCGAGGCCTCCCCGGCCTCCCTCGCCCGCGGGCCCGAGCCGGCGCCCCTCACGCGCTCGCTCTTCGCCAAGCCGGCCGAGCGCGAGAACCTCGGCGAGGACGTCATCCAGCGGATCGTCAACGCGCCGATCGAGCCAGACTTCCCCGCCCGCGCGGGTGTGGTGGTGCTGAGCGCGCCCTTCACGCGCAGCGCCTACGCGGCCAGCGCCCCCGGCGACGAGGCGCCGCAGCTCCTCGCGCGCGAGCTCGAGCGCAGCCGCCACTTCGTCATGGTCAGCGACATCTCTCCGTACCTCGCCGACGGCCAGCACATCGAGAGCCTGCGCGAGCTGGCGACGCGCTATCGGCTGAAGTACCTGGTCGTGCTCAACACGCGGTTCGTCGACCGCTCGCGGACGAACAGCTGGGGCTGGGGCTGGCTGACGCTGGTCGGGATCCCGTTCCTGCCCGCCTACACGCTGCGGACCGCGGGGCTGATGGAGGCGACGCTCCTCGACGTGCGCACGGGGACGTTCCTCTTCACGACCCAGGTCCACCTGCAGGCCGTGCAGCGGACGACTCCGTTCGGCACCGACGAGAAGCTGGCGGAGCTGCAGCGGACGGCAGGCAAGCGCGCCGCCCAGGTCCTCGCGCGCTCGTTCCTTGGCAAGTGCAACCGGCTGGTGGCGGAGGTGGCGCGCCAGCGCGAGGCGGCGCAGCAGCGTGAGGCAGCGCAGCAGCGCGAGGCGGCGCAGCAGCGCGAGGCAGCGCAGCAGCGCGAGGCGGCGCAGCAGCGCGAGGCGGCCGCGAAGGTCGCGCCGCCGCCGAGCGGCGCCGCCGGCCAGATGACCACGCCGAGCGGCGCACCGGGCCCGAGGGGCACACCGCTCCCTTCGAGCGCGGCTGGCCCGTCGACGCGTGGGAGCTAGCGAGCTACCAGGGCAGGGAGGTGAGGCGGAGGGCGCGAGCGCGGTGGTGCGCTCAGGCCTGGGCCTGCTTCCGCTCCTCGCGCACGCGCTCACGACGACGCTTGAGGCGCTCCTTCAGCTTGCGCTGCGCGTTGCGTCTTCTCATCTTCGGTGACTTTCGATTGTCTCCCCAACCCATGGTTGGCTGACCTCCTCAAGGGGTACGGGCGAGGCCCGCTGAAACGACGGGTGATTTAGCCCCGGCACGCGACCCCTGTCAAGCACGGCATGGCGATTCGCGCCGCCCCGCGGCGGCGGCGTTCTCGATGGAACTTGACCCAGCGAGGCTCGCTCGTGCCGGGCTGGCTCGACGACGGAGCGAGCAGCTGCCACCCCGTCGACGGCACGCTCGCCGCGCGCCCACGCTCCGCTAGCGGGCGTGAGAAGCAGGGCCGGGCGGGCGGCCTCGCTGCTGGCACCTCCCTTGCTCCACCGCCGGGCGTCGCGCACGCGACAGCGAACCACTCTCGAAGGAGGCGAGCATGAAACAGATCGGAGCATTCACCGTGGCGGCGCTGCTGCTCCTCGGCAGCGGGGTGGCGGGGGCGTCCGTGGAGCTGGAGGCGACGCTGAGCGGGAGGCCAGCGGGCGTGGGAGGCTTCCTCGGCGGCACGGGCGCCGGCGGGATGATCGGCCTGCCGCTCGGCACGCGGACCGTGCTGATGACGGGGCTCGACGTCCTCGGCGTGCACGGGCGGCTGGACGGCTGGGCGCTCTCGGTGCCGCTTCAGCTCAAGGTCTACCTGCGGTCGCCCGCCGAGCGGAAGGTGCTGCCGGTCTTCCGCGTCGGGCTCGTCTACAGCCGCACCAGCGGCGCCGCCTCGGGCTTCGGCGGCGACGACTTCGTCACCCACGACCTCGAGGTCGACGGCACGCTCGGGCTCACCTACTTCGTCACCGAGCACCTCGGGCTCGGGGTCGACGCGGGCATCGCCTACGCTCGCCGGCTCGGCGTCCAGGGCTGGGAGTACGCGCCCGGAGGCTGGAGCGTCGCCGCGCTCTGGCGGACCAGCCTGGTGCTGCGGCTGTGAGGCCACGGCCATGAGGGGGCGAGCGTGTCGCTCAGCGCTCGCAGACGCTCAGCGGCTGCAGATGCAGATCTGATCGTTGAGCCCGGTCTCGCAGTCGGAGGTCCCGACGGAGCTGCAAGGGTCCCCGGCGTCCGCGTTGATCGCGTCGAGGCAGGTCCCGCCCAGGTCCCCGCAGATGGTGTCGCAGTCGTCGCCGCCAGTCACCGAGTAGAAGCTGCAGCTCGTCGCGGTCTGCTGGCAGAGCACGTAGGCCGAGGTGGCGCCGT
>JAKLHH010000988.1 GCA_022710245.1 Myxococcota bacterium | reverse complement strand
CCTCACCATCAAGAAGGAGGCCGGGCTCGTCGACCTCGGCGCCGCCAAGGACCTCTGCGCGCCGGACAAGGGCGCCGCGGACAAGAGCGTGGTCGATAAGAGCGCCGCGGACAAGAGCGTGGTCGACGCGAACACCGATCCGCCGAACAAGCTCTGCGTCATGCACTCGAACCCCAACGACCTCACCAAGGGCAAGCCCTACCACTGGGCCAAGGTGCCGATCGACTACTACGTCTATATCCCGGACAAGGGGCGCATCCCGGGCGGCGAGCCGGTGCTCCCCAAGGAGGCGGGTGTGACGGCGGACCGCGGCGTCGACGCCGGCGGCGGTCCGGGCACCAGCGACGACGGCTGCTGCCGCATGACCTACACGCGCGCCGAGAACGTCGCGATCGTGCTGCTGCTCGTCGTCGGGCTCCTCGGCTACGTCGGCCACCGCCGGCTGCGCCGCCGCCGCTAGAGCGCTCGCCCCGCCGCTCGCTACGCCACGTCGAACCCCACGTCCTCGATCGCCGCCCTCAGCGCCGCCTCGTCGACGGCGCCCGCGTCGTAGCTGACCCGCACGTCCTTCGTCGCCAGGTCCACGCTGACCGAGGCGACCCCGCGCAGGGCGGTCAGCGCGCCGCGCACCGACGCCTCGCAGTGGTCGCAGTGCATGCCGGGGACCTTGAGCACCGTCTGCTTCTCCATCAGCTCCCTCCCGTGACCGGGGTCGAGCCTCGCCCCCAGGGGTCGAAGCGCCGCAGCAGCGAGGCGTTGCTCACCACCGAGACCGAGCTCAGCGCCATCGCCGCGCCGGCGAGGATCGGGCTCAGGTAGCCGAGCGCCGCGACGGGGATGCCGAGCGCGTTGTAGGCGAGCGCCCAGAAGAGGTTCTGCTTGATCTTGCGCAGCGTCGCGCGGCTCAGGCGGATCGCCGCGGCCACCCCGCGCAGGTCGCCGCGCATCAGGATCACCCCGGCCGCCTCGATCGCCACGTCGGCGCCGGTGCCGAGCGCGACGCCCAGGTCGGCCGCCGCCAGCGCCGGCGCGTCGTTGACCCCGTCGCCGACCATGGCCACGAGCGGCCGCGCGGCGCCCGGTCCTCGCGTCCCTGCAGGACGCTCCTCGCGGAGCGCGCGGACGGCGGCCGCCTTGCCCGCCGGCAGCACCTCGGCGCGGACGTCCTCCTCGGCGAGGCCGACCTGGCGCGCGATGGCGAGCGCGGTCGCGCGGTTGTCGCCGGTCAGCATCACCACGCGGAGCCCGAGCTCGCGGAGCTCGCGGACCGCCTCCGCCGAGCTCGGCTTGACCACGTCGGCGACCGCGCAGAGCGCGCGCACCTCACCGTCCACGGCGAGCGCGAGGACGCTCTTGCCCTCGGCCTCGAGCGCGGCCCAGCGCGCCTCGGCCGGCTCGCCGGCGACGCCCCGCTCCTCGAGGAGCCGCCGCGTGCCGGCGAGGACGGCGCGTCCGTCCACCCTCGCGGCCACGCCCTGGCCGGGGATCGCCTCGAAGTCGTCGGCGCGCGCCGCGCCCTCGGGCGCCGCGCCCTGGGCCCGGGCGAAGCGCACGATGGCCTCGGCGAGCGGGTGCTCGGAGGCTGCCTCGGCCACCGCGAGCAAGCGGAGGAGCGCGCTCGCCTCCTCACCCCCCGGCGCCGGCTCGCCGAGGGGCAGCCAGTCGGTGACCTCCGGCTTGCCCTCGGTGAGGGTGCCGGTCTTGTCGAGCACCACCACCCCGACGCTGCGCGCCTGCTCGAGGTGCTCGGCGCCCTTGAAGAGGATGCCCCGCTCCGCGCCGACGCCGGTGCCCACCATGATCGCGGTGGGGGTGGCGAGGCCGAGCGCGCAGGGGCAGGCGATGACCAGCACCGCGGTGAGCTTGAGCAGCGCGGCGCTGAACGTGGCGCCGGCGAGGAGCCAGCCGCCGAGTGAGAGGAGCGCGATCGCCACCACGGCGGGGACGAAGGTGGCGGAGACCACGTCGGCGAGGCGCTGCACCGGCGCCTTCGAGCCCTGCGCCTCCTCGACGATGCGGATGATCTGGGCGAGCGCCGTGTCGGCGCCGACGCGAGTCGCGCGAAAGCGCAGGCTCCCGCTGCCGTTGATGGTGGCACCCGTGACCGGGTCGCCCGGGCCCTTGGCGGCCGGCAGGCTCTCGCCCGTGAGGAGCGACTCGTCGACGCTGGAGCGGCCCTCCACCACCTCGCCGTCGACGGCGATCTTCTCGCCAGGGCGGACCACGACCAGGTCGCCGACCTGCACCGCCTCGATCGGCACCTCGAGCTCGGCCTCGCCGCGGACCACGCGCGCCCGCTTGGCGCCCAGGCCGAGGAGCTTCTTGATCGCCTCGGAGGTCCGCCCGCGCGCCCGCGCCTCGAGGAGCTTGCCGAGGAGGATCAGCGTGATCAGGACGGCGCTGGTCTCGAAGTAGAGCTCGCCGGCGAGCGCGCCCCCCACGAGCACCGCCACCACGCTGTAGCCGTAGGCCGCCGACGTGCCCAGCGCGACCAGCACCGACATGTTGGCGCCGCGGCTGCGGAGCGTCAGGTAGGCGTCGCGGTAGAACTGCCAGCCGGCGAGGAACTGCACCGGCGTCGCCAGCGCCCACTGGAAGCGCCCGTCGCCGAGGAGACGGAAGAGCCCGCCGTGCCAGCCGGCGAGGTGGCCGACCATGGCGAGGAGCAGCGGCAGTGAGAGCACGGCGGCGAGGAGGAAGGCCCGGCGCTGGCGGCGCAGCTCGTCGGCGCGCGCCTCACCGCGCTCGGCCTCGCGGCTCGCGGCGAAGGCCTGGAAGCCCGCCGACTCCACCTTGCGCATCAGGTCCTCGAGGCGGACGCGGCGCGGGTCGAAGCGGATGGTGGCGTGCTCGCTGGCCAGGTTGACGTTCGCCTGCAGCACGCCCTCGGTGCGGCCGAGGACGCGCTCGAGGCGGGTCGAGCAGGCGGCGCAGGTCATGCCCCCGATGCCGACCGAGACGCGGACGCTCGGTCCGTCGGGGGCGGGCTCCCGCTGGCCGGTCGCTGGGCTCGCGCTGGGCTGGCTGGCCATGGTCTAACCTTGCCCTCCGAGGGTGAGGTTGGCAACCGGGCGCGCGCGCTCGCGCTCGCGGTCGCGGTCGCGGTCGCGGTCGCGCTCGCGCTCGCGGTCGCGCTCGCGGTCGCGCTCGCGGTCGCGGTCGCGCTCGCGGGCTTCGGGGAGCTCCTCGAGTGAGAGAGCCAGTGGGTGCTCCGAGAGTTGCGCACGCTCCCTCCGCCCGGGCCCCGGCTGCGCCGGGCCTCGCCCCCTCGAGCGAGCCGCTCATGTTCTTGCTCGCTGGTGGCTCGAGGAGGCTCGCGAGCCTGAGCGAGATGGTGATCGCCGCGCACTACTCCCGCGATGAGAGGTCGTGCAGAGGCGGCTGCGCGCGGAGGGTGCGCCGGGGAGGAGCAGACGCTCCTGGCGCTTGCTTGCGGCTCGCTCGAGGGAGCGAGGCAGGGGCCCGGGCTCGCTCTGCGTCGAGCACGGCGAGGGGGTCATGGCAAGACGCGAGGGGGTCATGGCAAGACGCGAGCGGAGGCGGAGGCGGAGGCGAGCGGAGGCGGAGGCGAGCGGAGGCGAAGGCGAGGCGTCGAGTACGTCGAGTACGTCGAGTACGTCGAGTACGTCGAGTACGTCGAGTACGTCGAGTACGTCGAGTACGTCGAGCACGTCGAGCACGTCGAGCACGTCGAGCACGTCGAGCCCGTCGAGCACGTCGAGCACGTCGAGCACGTCGAGTA
>JAKLHH010000987.1 GCA_022710245.1 Myxococcota bacterium | reverse complement strand
CTCCCGCGGCGGGCACTCCTCGACGAGCGTATCGAAGAGGACCACGCGGCGGCTGGAGCCGAGCCCGGTGAAGTAGGCGTTGAGGTAGCGGGAGCGCCGGCTCGCGTCCATCACCAGCACCCGCTCCACCGGCCGCTGGCCCGCGCGCGTGAAGCGACGGATCTCCTCGAGCAGCGCCGCGTCCTCGAGCGGGCGGAAGCGGTTGAAGAGCGGGTCGAGGATCCACGGCTTGAGCCAGACGAGGAAGGCCGAGATCCCGAGCAGCACCGCCGCCGCGGGCAGTGGCCAGCGGTGAGGCCAGGCCTCGACGACGGCCAGCGACGGGAGCGCGATCAGGCAGGCGAGCACCCAGCCGAGCGCGAGCCCGCGCGCGCGGTCGGCGGCGAAGGTCGCGGCGCTGATCGTGGAGAGCCCCTCGCGCCGCTCCAGCCGCTCGGCCCAGAGCTCGAGCGGCAGGCCGAGGAGCACGCGCCCGACGAGGAGGACGAGGAGGAAGAGCGGCAGCGCGAGCCAGCCGCGGCCGCCGGCGACGGCGAGGGTCCAGCCCTCGAGGCGCGCGGCGAGCCCGCCGAAGAGGAGCACGCCGTAGACGAGGTAGTAGAGGAGGCGCCCGGCGGGGACCAGGCGGTTGAGGCGCAGCAGGTGCCGCCGCCCGGCCGCGACCTCCTCCTCGCTGAAGTGCTGCAGCACCTCACGCCGGCGCGCCTCGGAGCGGTCACCGCGGCGGCGGAGCCACCAGGAGGCGGCGTCCCAGGCGACGAACGGCGCGAGCAGGAGGAGGGCGCCCCAGGGCTGCATGGCCGGGCGCGCTAGCCCTCGACCTCTTCGTCGACGCGCGGGAGCGGCGGGCACCAGATCCAGCCGTCGCGCTCGTAGACCGCACGATCCTCCTCGGGCAGCGTCCAGCCGTCCTTCGCCCAGAGGTAGGCCGTGTACGCGCAGATCACCGCGTCGAAGCAGTGGTCGTTCTGCAAGCACCCCTCGCGCCAGACCTCGAAGTGGAGCTCGTGCGCGAGCTGCTCGAGCATCTGCGCGCGGGTCCGCCAGGTGTCCGGGTGGCGCTTGTAGCGGCGCGCGACGCCGGCGCCGAAGAGCGCGTGGATGGTCGCCTTCGGGTAGACCTCGAGGAGGTTCTCCTGGAGGCGGTACTCGCGCTCCAGCGCTCGACGGAGGTAGTGGGCGCGCGCGGTGAGCGGCCCCATGCCCTGGCCCAGCGTCTCGCGCGGCAGGACGCCGTGGCGGCGCGCGAGGAGCACCTCGCAGGCGCGCTGCGTGTAGGCGGTGATCGGCGGCTTCTGACCGCCGCCGCCGTCGAGCTCCTCCCCGCCGCGGCCGCGGAACCAGGCGACGACGGGGTCCTCGCAGGCGTTCACGCCCCGGCACTCGTCCTGCCGGCAGCGCAGGCAGACCGTGGGCAGGAGCGGCGCGTCGACGGCGAGCACCGCGCCCTGCCGCGCGGAGAGGACATAGTCGAGGAGCGGGCCGTCATAGAACGGCTTGCCCGAGGGCGCCTTGGAGTCCACGTAGACGACCCGGACCCCGCTCGCCGCGCGCTCGAGGCGGGCGACCGCGGTGTTCTTGCCCTTGCCGCCGCCGAGGTCGACGCCGAGGAAGGTGGTGAAGGCACGCTCCGAGCTCACGGCGGTAGTCTAGACCCTGAACCGCCGCGAGTCGACCAGCGCCGCCGGAGATCCGCGCCGTCGAGGCCGCCGCCCTCGAGAGCCTCGAGAGGCCGCTTGCTGGAGCGCGCGCGGTGCCCTATCCTGGCCTCCTGCTGCCTGATCGGGTCGGGCGGCGCTGCCCAGCAGGAGCCAGCGTTGTTCTCGAGGCTGTTCCGTCGCAAGCGCGACCGCGAGGCGCCGCCCGCGGCCCCGCCCCCGCCCGGCCCCGTCGGTCCTCGTCGGCGCCAGCACCCCCGCGTCGCCGCCGAGATCCCGCTGCAGGCCCGCTGCGGCAGCTGGGACAGCTTCCAGAGCCTCTTCTCGGGGAACCTCAGCGAGCGAGGGCTCTTCATCCCGACCGAGCGCCCCGCCGAGCAGGGCGAGTCGATCCGGGTCGAGCTGCAGACCCCCGACGGCGGCACCCTCGCGCTGGCGGGCGAGGTGGTGCACGTCTTCCACACCGAGGACGGCCGTCCGCGCGGGCTCGGCGTGCGCCTCGCTGAGCTCGAGGGGACCGCGCGCGAGCGGTACGAGGAGCTGCTCGGCCAGGCGGCGCGCCAGGCCCGCGTCCAGGTCGCCGCCGAGGAGGTCGAGGAGGGGCAGTACGAGCTGCCCATGTTCGGCGGCCCCGCCGTCGAGCGGCCCACGCCCCGGAGCAAGACGGCGACGCCGCCAGCCGCGGCGCCTCTCCCGAGCGAGGAGCTCGAGATCCCGATCGACCTCGACGAGGACGACGCGCCCGCGCCACGCGCGGCGGACGGCAGCCTCGAGCTCGCGCCGACCGGGGCCGAGCTGCGGAGCGCGCCGCCCTCGCCGCCGCGATCCGCCCCGCCCGCGCCACCGAAGGCCCCGCTGGACGACTTCTTCACAGCGCCGGCACGCCCGGCGCCCCCGTCGCGATCCGCTCCGCCCGCGCCGAAGGCGCCGCTGGACGACTTCCTCACGGCGCCCGCACGCCCGGCGCCCCCGTCGCGCCCGGGGTCCCCGCAGAAGGCGCCCGCGGATGACTTCCTCACCGCTCCGCCGCCTCGCCCCCCCTCGAGGGCGCCCGCGGACGACTTCCTCACCGCTCCGCCGCCGCCTCGCCCGCCCTCGAGGGCGCCCGCGGACGACCTCCTCACCGAGGTGGCGCAGCCGCTGCCCGGCGCCGCGCGGGCTCCCGCGCCGGCACCGCCCCGCACGCCGCCACCGCCAGCCGCCCCGTCCGCCTCTCCGCCTCCGCGCCCCTCGACCGGCGGCGCGCGCGGCGCGCCGGTGGTGGCGATGGACTTCGGCACCTCCATGTCCAGCGTCGCGGTGGTGCTCGACGGCGAGGTCCACGTCCTCCGCGCCCGCGGGCGGCGCGACATCCCGTCGGTGGTCGCCTTCGTCGAGGGCGCTCCGATCGTCGGCGTGGAGGCTCGCGAGCTGCTGATCCTCGACCCCGCGAACGCCATCTCCTCGCCCAAGCGCCTCCTCGGACGCCTCTTCGAGGACCGCGAGCTGGAGTCGTACCTCGCCGCGCTGGCGATGCCGCACTCACGCGGCCCCGACGGTCAGGTGCTGCTCCACCCGGGGGGCCTGACGATGGCGCTGCCCCAGGTCTGCGCGCCCATCCTCCAGTACCTCCGACGGCTCGCCGAGCAGCACCTCAAGCAGGAGGTGCGGCGCGTGGTGCTGACCGCGCCGGTCACCTTCGATGACCTGCGCTGCGACGCCCTGAGGCGCACCGCGCGCCTCGCCGGGCTCGAGGTCGTCTCCATCATCGACGAGCCGACCGCGGCCGCGCTCGCCTACTCGATGGATCCCGGCTTCCGCGACATGGTCGCGGTCTACGACTTCGGCGGCGGGACCTTCGACTTCTCGGTCGTGGACCTGAGCGGCGCCGAGGTGCAGGTCGTCGCCACCGCCGGCGACGGCTGGCTCGGCGGCGATGACTTCGACGACGCGCTCGCCACCGCGGCCGCGAACGCGTTCTGGCGCGAGACGCAGGTCGAGCTCCGCAACCAGCAGGTCGAGTGGCAGCGGCTGCGGCTCGCAGCCGAGGCGGCGAAGCGCGACCTCTCGGCCAGCGAGCAGGCGGTGGTCGAGCTGCGCGAGGCGG
>JAKLHH010000986.1 GCA_022710245.1 Myxococcota bacterium | reverse complement strand
CCATCCGCCTTGCCAAGCAAGGCTTCCCGACGGGCCTCCACCTCTCGCGCACGCTCCGCGAGCAGCGGAAGGACCTCGCCGCGGATCCCTCGCTGGCGGCCATCTTCCTCCCCGGCGGGGAGCCGCTCCGGCTCGACCAGCTCACCCGTCGCCCGGCGCTGGCGCGGACGCTCGAGGCGATCGCGCGGCGCGGGGCCGAGGTGCTGATCCGCGGTCCGGTCGCGCGCGAGCTGGTGGAGTCCGTGCGTCGCCACGGCGGCGTGCTCACCCTCGAAGACCTCGCCCGCTACCAGGTGAAGGAGCGGACGCCGCTGGCGACGGTCTTCCGTGGCCGCCTGATCCACACCGCGCCGCCTCCCTCCTCGGGCGGCGTGGCGCTGATCGAGAGCCTGAACCTCCTCGGCCGCTACCCGCTCCGCTCGTACGGGCACAACTCGTCTCGTCACCTGCACCTCCTCGCGGAGGCGATGAAGCACGCCTTCGCTGATCGCGCGCGTCACCTCGGCGACCCGGACTTCGTCAAGGTGCCGCTGGCGGCGCTCACCGCGCCCGCCTACGCGGACCAGCTGGCGCGGCGGATCGGCGAACGCACGCTGCCGCGGGACCGCTACGGCTCGGCGGCGCCGCAGGCGCCGTCGGGAGGGAAGGGCGGCACCAGCCACATCAGCGTGGTCGACCACTGGGGCACGGCGGCGGCGCTCACCACCACCATCAACACACCCTTCGGCGCCGGCTTCATCGCGGGCTCGACGGGCATCATCATGAACGACGAGATGGACGACTTCGCCGCGCGGCCCGGCCAGCCGAACGCGTTCGGGCTCACCCAGGGAGAGCAGAACGCGGTGGCGCCGGGCAAGCGGCCCCTCTCCTCGATGTGTCCGAGCATCGTCACCCGGGGCGGCAAGCTCGAGCTGGTGGCAGGCGCCTCGGGCGGGCCGACCATCATCAGCGGCACGCTCCAGGCCATCCTGAACGTCGTCGAGTTCGAGCTCGACGCGCCGGCGGCGGTCTTCCGCTCGCGCATCCACCACCAGTGGCTGCCCGACGAGCTCTGGGTCGAGGAGGATCTCCCGCGCGACGTGACCGACGCGCTGGTCAAGCGCGGCCACCGGCTGAAGCCAGTGCCGCGCCCGTTCACGGCGGTGCAGGTGGTGGTGGTGAAGGAGGGGATCCTCTACCCGGCGTCGGACCCGCGCAAGGCGGGCGCGCCCGCGGGGTACTGACCGGATGGCGGCGGGCGCCCTCCGGGGCGTGCTCCTCTGCGGCGCGCTCGTGTCCGCGTCGCTCGTGGCGGGGTGCGTTCGCGTGGGGTACGAGTCTGCCACGAGCAGCGACGGGCTCCGGCGCGACCGTGTCTCCGAGGAGGCATCCTCGGACTCCTCGTCGGGCTGCAGCTGGCGCGGCAGCTTCACGCTGGACGCGCCTGCGCCCGTCGGCGAGCTGAACACGGTCGATGGGGAGCTCGGCTCCTTTCTCACGGCTGACCGACTGACCCTCTACTTCGGCCGCATGCCCGCCGGTGGCGCCGACACGGACATGTTCGGCTACCGCGCGATCCGCAGCACCCCGGACGGGGCCTTCGGCGCGGCCACCAAGCAGTTCGCCGTCGGCGGCGAGGCCCAGTTCGACGTCTCGAGCGACGGCCACACCGCCTACGTCGCCACCTGGTGGGCAGGCGGCGAGTCGGACATCTGGTGGGCGATCCGCGCGGACGCGACCGTGCCCCTCGTGAGGAGCGACTTCTCGCCCCTCACGGTCGTCAACACTGCCGGGGCAGAGCACGATCCGTTCCCCAGCTTCGACGGGCTTCGCCTCTACCTGATGTCCTCCGGTGACCTCTTCTACAGCGAGCGGACGTCGGTGACCGCGCCCTACGGGGCGCGCCGCCCGGTGCCCGGGAACGACGTCAGCACCGCCGACACCGAGGACAAGCCCGTGCTCACCGCCGACGAGCGCGTGCTCTTCTTCGCGCGCCGCGGCCCCGGCTGGGACAACGCGGACCTCTACTACGCGCTCCGCGACGGTCGCGACGACGCGTTCGGCACCCCGCAGAAGCTGCCGGTGGTCAACACCGCGAACATCGAGTGGCAGATCTTTGTCACGCCGGACGGCTGCGAGGTCTGGTTCTCCTCGGAGCGCCCGGGGGGCAAGGGCAGCGACGATCTGTACCGCACGAGCTACCGCAAGCTCTTCTGAGGGCATGCCCTGAGGGAATCGGCGCGCTCAGCTCAGCCGTGCACGTGATCCCCGATCCGCCGGGCCCGCGCTCAGCCGTGCACGTGATCCCCGATCCGCCGGGCCCGCACGAGCTCCTCCTCGCCGAGCGGCCCCGCGTCGAGGGCGCGCACCGCCTCCGAGAGCTGCGCCTCGTCCTTGGGGCCGATCATGCAGAGGTCCACGGTGGGGTGGCTGAGCGCGAAGCGGTAGCAGTCGGCGGCGCTGAGCGGCGCCTCGCCGGCCGGCATCTTGCCCGGCTTCAGCAGCTGGCCCCAGCGCGTGGCGGTGTAGGTCGTCACGCCGGGCCGCGCCGCCACGTCTGCCGGCAGGTGCGGGAAGATCTCCGTCTCGGCGCCGCGGTGAGCAGCGTTGTAGCGGACCATGAAGATGTCGATGGGCTGCGAGGGCCCGCGCTCGAGGAGCTCGCGGAAGTTCGCGCGTCGGTGCGCCGAGAGCGCGTGGTCGAGGTTGAGCTTGCGCAGGCTCCGCTCGTGGAACGTGCTCAGCAGCAGCCCGCTGTGGTCGTAGGACTGGAAGGCGATGACGAGCTGGTCGCGGAGCGGCGTGCGCCCGAGGCTCCGCAGCGCGCGCGTCATGCCGCCGCGGCGAGCGAGCGACCAGTAGAGGTAGTTGATCCCGTGCTCCTTGACGGCTCGCTCGACGGACGCCTCGGGGATGCCGTAGCCCGAGGCGAGCCCGACGCGGCTCACCTGGAGGCCGGTGCGGCCGAGGACCCTGCGCTCACGAAGGCTCATCGTCGGCTCCTTCTCTGCTCCTCTGCTGGGCGCCGAGTATCCCACGGCTCGGGTCCCGAGGCTGAGAGATCCACCTCTGGAGCAGCCCGTCTTCTGCGTGTTCCAGGTGACTGATCAGCGAGCCATGTCCCGGGTCAGATGTCTCCAGCGATTTGCTTAGTGTTTTCAGGGGTCCAATGTAGGATTTGGTAACCCGTGACCGTACATCGGACAGGGAGGCAAAGCAGCAGTGACCCGGGCTGAATAATTCCAGTGACCTGCGAAATCCGGAGCTGGCCCGGGGATTGCTAATACACGAGTCATCCCCCCGGCCCGCTCTCACCGCTGGCGGACCGATGCCGCCCCCCGCCTCGTGCGGGGGGCGGCTCCTCTCTTTGCCGTACCAGCAGCCGTGTCGCACCAGCCATTGCCGAGCGGGCAGGCTGCGCGGTACTCAGCAGCTCATGAAGAGCAGCGATGGGGCGAAGCCGGGCGCAGGAGCGAGCGAAGCGGCGCCGTCCCGCCCGGAGGACGGCCGGACTGAGTTGCCGCGACCAACGATCGACACGGTGAGCCTCCTCGGGCAGCCGCTCGCGCCCCGAGGCAGCCCGCTGATCTCGCTGCTCGTCTACCACCGCGGGGAGGTCCAGGTCGTCACCCTCGCCGAGGGTGACCACCGCGTGATCGGTCGCGACCCCTCGGCCGAGGTGCCGATCGTCGACGAGAGCCTCTCGCGTCGCCACGCCCGCTTCGAGGTCCTCGAGGGAGAGGTCTGGGTGGAGGACCTCGGCTCGACGAACGGCAC
>JAKLHH010000985.1 GCA_022710245.1 Myxococcota bacterium | reverse complement strand
CGCCGACGGCGCCGCGCCCGATCACCCGAGCGGGCTCGAAGCGAGCAGCCCGGACCACCAGCTGGCGGATCTCCTCGCTGGCGACAAGCCTCCGCGCCCGGATCTCTACGCCGAGAAGGCGCCGGGCCCGACGGACCTCACCATGTTCGTCAACCTCGGCGACTCCATCGCGGCCGGCTACGGCGTGGCGACGAACCTCAAGTATCGCGTCCTGCTGACCAAGAACGACGACGCGACCTACGCCGACTGGAAGGGGAAGGACTTCGAGACCAAGTACCCCGGCATCCAGATCTCGGATCGCGCCTACCCGGGCGCGACCAGCGACGACCTCGAGGCCCAGGTCGCCAAGGTGCCGATCAACTACGGCGGCAGCACCCTCGTCGTGATCTCGATCGGCGGCAACGATCTGATGAACAACTACCAGGCGCTCCTCGACCCGGCGCAGACGAAGGCGCTCGCCGACACGGTCGAGAAGAACGTCGCCAAGGTGGTCGATCACTTCAAGGACACGACGAAGTACCCGCACCCGACCCACTTCATCGTCTTCACCATCTACGATCCCACCGACGCCATGGCGGACATCCCCGAGGACGCCGAGGTGGTGGACATGTGCAAGTCGTTCAAGGCCTTCGCGCCGCTCGTCGGCAAGCAGGTGCTGGCGAACTTCGCCGTCTACAACGGCGCGCTGATCACGATGGCCGGCAAGCGGCAGCTGCTGATCGGCGATAACCACTCTCGCTTCCTCGGGCACGCCTTCAACTACAACAACAAGGCCTCGCTCTTCTACGACGCGGCGAACCCGACGCTGTGGCTGCAGAAGGACTGCATCCACCCCAACGTCCTCGGCCACCACGAGATCCGACGGGAGATCTGGCGGGTCCTCTTCGGGGAGTAACCCGGACGCTCCGCGATGAAGGGCGAATCGCGGCGGTCTCATCCCGGAGCGGCCGGAGGCCGCGAGGACCCGCAATCGCGGCGGTCTCATCCCGGAGCGGCCGGAGGCCGCGAGGACCCGCAATTCGCCCGCCGCCGTCCGCAGGGTATACTCCCTCCGATGAGCTCTCCCCACCTGGTGATTGTCCTCGATGGACCGGCGGGCTCCGGCAAGTCCACGGTGGCCCGCCGTGTCGCCCACGCGCTCGGCATCACGTTGCTCGACACGGGCGCGATCTATCGCTCGCTGGCGCTCGTCGCGAGGCGCGCGGGGGTCGACTGGGGCGACGCCGAGAAGCTCGCCGGGCTGGCGCGAGGGCTGGGCCTCGCCTTCCAGCTCGAGGGGGAGCGCAACCGGGTGCTCCTCGAGGGCGAGGACATCAGCGCCGCGATCCGCGAGCCGGAGATCTCTCGCGGCGCGTCCCAGGTGAGCGCTCTGCCTCCCGTGCGCGCGGCGCTCCTCGAGCTGCAGCGGGGCTTCGCCGACCGCGGGCCCCTCGTCGCCGAGGGGCGAGACCTCGGCACGGTGGTCTTCCCCGGCGCGCGGCTCAAGGTCTTCCTCACCGCGGCGCCCGAGGAGCGCGCCGCGCGGAGGGCGCTCGAGCTGCGTCAGGCCGGTCATGCGGTCGAGGCCGGGCAGGTCCTGCGCGAGCAGAACGCTCGCGACGCCGCCGACGCTGGCCGCGCGGTGGCGCCGCTGCGCGCGGCCGAGGACGCCATCACGCTCGACACCACGGGGCTCGGCCTCGACGCGGTCGTGGCCCGCGTGCTGGAGCTGGCAGCGGGAGCCTGAATGGCCGAGATCGTCGTCGCCAGCAGCGTGGGTTTCTGCTTCGGCGTGCGCCGCGCCGTGGAGCTCGCCGAGGAGCTCGCCGCGGCGCCGGGGGAGGGTCGGCTGCTCTCGCTCGGCCCGCTGCTGCACAACCCGGCCGAGGTGGACCGCCTGCGCGCGCTCGGGGTGGAGCCCGTCGACGGAAGGGCGCCGGTGGGGCAGGGCGATCGCGTCATCGTCCGCACCCACGGGGTCCCCGTGGAGGAGCTCTCGGCCCTGCGCGAGCGGGCGGGCGCGGTGCACGACGCGACCTGTCCCTACGTTCGGTCGGCCCAGACCCTGGCCGGCCGCCTGGCGAAGGCGGGCTACGCGATCGTGCTCGTCGGCGACCAGGGACACGCGGAGGTCGAGGCGGTGCTGAGCGCGGCTCGCGCGGCGGCGCCGGCCGTCGACGCGCGCGTGGTCGGCCGCGCCGGCGACCTGGCGGTCGACAGACCCGCGGACGGCAGGCCTGCGGTCGGCAAGGTCGCGGTGCTCGCGCAGACCACCGCAGACCCGGCGCGGCTGCGCGAGGTGGCGCTCGCCTGCCTCGAGCGGCACGTCGAGGTCCGCGTCTACAACACCATCTGCGCCTCGACGATCGCCCGGCAGCAGGAGGCCCAGGTGCTCGCGCGCGGCGCCGACGTGGTGATCGTCGTGGGGGGCCGCAACAGCGCCAACACGCGCCGCCTGGCAGAGCTCTGCGCCGCGCTCCAGCCCCGGACGCACCTGGTGGAGGGGGCCGCCGAGGTCGACCCCCGCTGGCTCGCCGGGGCCCGGCGTGTGGCGGTCACCGCCGGGGCGTCGACCCCGCGCTCCACCGTCGATCAGGTCGCCGGGCGGCTGGCCGCCCTGGGTGAGTGACATGGAACAGTTCGCGCTCTTCAAGAAGTTCGCGCGCACCTACGCCGCCGGGACCGTGCTCTTTCGCGAGGGCGACGAGGGCGCCGAGATGTACATCATCCAGAGCGGGCGGGTGCAGATCACGCGGCGTGTGGGCGGCCAGGAGGTGGTCCTCGCGACGCTGCCGGCCGGCGAGTTCCTGGGCGAGATGTCGATCGTCAACGACCGCCCGCGCACGGCCACCGCCACCGTCGTCGAGGAGGCGGTGCTGCTGAGGCTCGACGGGGCGACCTTCGAGGCGATGATCCGCGGCAGCACCGAGATCGCCGTCCGCATGATCAAGAAGCTCGCCTTTCGCCTGGAGCAGGCGGACCAGCAGATCGAGATGCTCCTCTACCGGGAGCCGAACCACCGCGTCGTCCACTTCCTGCGCCTCGAGGCGCAGCGCGCCGGCGTCCCACACCCGGCGGGGCTGGCGGTGCCGATCAGCGAGCGCCAGCTCGCGGAGCGCGTCGGCCTCCACCTGGAGGAGGTGCAGCAGGTGCTCAACCGCCTCGAGCTCGCGCGCCTGATCACCCGCAACGTCGAGGAGGAGACGCTGGTCCTCCCCGAGGTGGGGCGGCTGCAGGACTTCCTCGACTTCCTCGAGATGAAGGAGCGCTTCGGCAACGAGTGAGGCCGCGCCTCACATCAGCCCGGCGTGGAGCCCGCCGTCGCAGAGGATGGTGGTGCCGGTGATGTAGCTCGCCTGCGCGGAGGCGAGGAAGGTGACGAGCGCGGCGAGCTCGTCAGGCTGGCCGTAGCGGCCGAGCGGGATCTGACGCTGCTGCTCCAGGCGCACCTGCTCCGGCGGCAGGCCCGTCCGCCGCGCGCGATCCTCGTCGAGCTGCAGCAGCCGGTCGGTCGCGATCCGCCCCGGGCAGACGGTGTTGATCAGGATCCCGCGCGGCGCCAGCTCGCCGGCGAGCGTCTTGGCCAGCCCGACCACCGCGGCGCGGAGCGCGTTCGAGAGGAGCAGCCCCGGGATCGGCTGCTTCACGGAGATCGACGCGAGGTTGATGATGCGCCCGCCGCCGCGCCGCTCGAGCTGCGGGATCGCCTCGCGGATCAGCCGCACCGCGCTGAGCAGCACCAGATCGATCGCGCGGCGCCAGGCCTCCTCGTCGAGCTC
>JAKLHH010000984.1 GCA_022710245.1 Myxococcota bacterium | reverse complement strand
TCGAGAACAGCCAGCTCTACCTCTCGGTGGTGCGCAAGAACGTCCAGCTGCTGGAGACGCAGGAGAAGCTCGAGCGGCGGATGCGGGAGCTGGACCTGCTCCTCGAGGTGGAGAAGCAGACCAGCGCGGCGAGCGATCTCGATGGCCTCCTCGACGCGGTGCTCTCGCGCACCACCGATCTGATCGGCGCCGAGGCGGCCAGCATCCTCCTCCAGGACCGGCACACCGAGCGGCTCGTCTTCAGCTCCGCGCTCGGCGAGCGGCGGGAGGCGGTCAAGCAGGTCTCCGTCGCGATGGGGGAGGGGCTCGCGGGCTGGGTGGCGCAGCACGGGGAGCCGCTGCTGATCAACAACCCCGCGGCGGACTCGCGGCACAACCTCAAGCTCGCCGAGGCGGTGGGGCTGCACCCGCGCAACGTCCTCTGCGTGCCGCTCACCGGCGACGAGGGGCCGCTCGGCGCCATCGAGCTGCTGAACAAGGTGGGGCGTGATGAGTTCGACGAGGGCGACCTGAGGCTGCTGATGCTGGTCGCGGCGCGGCTCGCGCAGGCGATCGACCTCGCCCGCTCGCGCGAGGAGCGGATCCGCCAGAGCCACCTGGCCTCCATCGGGCAGCTCCTCTCCGGCGTCCTCCACGACCTGAAGACGCCGATGACCATCATCTCGGGGTACGCCCAGCTGATGGCGCACAGCGACGACGAGGCGGTGCGACAGGAGTACGTGGAGCAGATCCTCAAGCAGTTCGATCTGATGGCGTCGATGACCAAGGAGGTGCTGGCCTTCGCGCGCGGCGAGTCGAACCTCCTCGTCCGCAAGGTCTACCTGCACAAGTTCATGCAGGAGATGAAGGAGCACCTGGAGCACGAGTTCACCGGGCGCGGGATCAAGCTCGAGGTCGAGCTCGCCTACCGCGGGGTGGCCTACCTCGACGAGACGAAGTTCCGGCGGGTGTTCCACAACATCGCGCGCAACGCGGCCCAGGCGATGCCCGACGGCGGCACCTTCACCATCGGCGTCGCCGCCCGCGAGGACCGGCTCATCTTCACGCTGCGCGACACGGGCATGGGCATCCCCGAGGAGCTGGAGGGGCGGGTGTTCCAGGCGTTCGCCACGGCGGGGAAGAAGGAGGGCACCGGCCTCGGCCTCGCGATCGTGCAGAAGATCGTGCACGAGCACGAGGGCGAGATCACCTACGAGTCCCGGCGCGGGCAGGGGACCACCTTCATCATCAGCCTCCCGCTCGCGCGCACCGCGTCGACCGGCGAGCTGCCAGCCATCCCGCTCGGGTGACGTCCGCATGAAGCTCACGCCGCGTCCCGCTCCGCACGCGCCCCCGCTCCTGCTCATCCTCGCGCTCGCGCTCGCGCTCGGTGCCTGTCCGCAGCGCCGGGCCGCGCGGCCCGACGAGGGCGGCGCGCCCAGGCCGCCGGCGAAGAAGGCCCAGCGGCCTCCAGACATCCCGGAGTCCGGGCCGCTGGCGCAGAAGATCCTCTACGAGCAGGCCAAGGGTCTGCTGCAGACGGGGAAGGCGGCGCAGGCGGTGGAGCTCTTCCGCCGCGCGATCGACGCGCACCCGAGGGGCGACCTGCTGCCGAGCTGCTACCTCGCGCTCGGCTCCGCCTACGGCGACCTCGGCCGGCACGCCGAGGCGCTCGAGGCGTACCGCAAGGTGGTCACGCTGCGGCCGGACGACCCGGAGGGCTTCCGCGCGCTGGCGATCGGGCAGGAGGAGGCCGGCAAGCTGGGGGAGGCGCGGGCCAGCCTGGAGCACGCCATCTCGCTCAACCCGGACCAGCCGTCGGCGTACCAGGATCTCGCCAACCTCTGGCTGCGGGAGAAGAACGTCGAGGAGGCGAAGAAGGTCTACCTCCGCTACGAGCTGACCCGCACGCGCCTCATCCTCGCGCTGGCGAAGAACAAGGACGAGGAGCAGCGCGCCGCCGCCGCCGCCGCGCTCGGCGAGGCGAAGGACGAGGCGACGGCGAGGGCGCTCGGGCTGGCGCTCACCGATCGCAGCAAGAAGGTGCGTCTGGCGGTGATCCACGCGCTGGGGCAGCAGGGGCTGGCGAGCGGCGCGGGCCCGCTGCGCGAGCTGCTCGGCAGGACCACCGACCCCGCGGAGAAGCGGCAGATCGAGGCGAGCCTGCGCGCCATCTCGCTGGCGCCGCAGCCGACCTCGCAGCCGGCCACGCGGCCGGTGGCGCCCCCCGCGCCGCCGCCGGGGGCGCCCGCGAAGGCCGCACCGCCCGCGAAGAAGTAGCTACTCGATCGTCTTGCAGCCGAACTTCGCCGCGATGGTCTTCACGCCGCCGTCCTTGATGGCCGCGCAGTCGGCGCCGTAGAACTCCACCAGGCCCTTGCCCGTCTGGTCCTTGCAGGCCGTCGACCAGTCCCAGCCCGCCGTGTGGCTCGCAGTGCGCGGCACCGCCTTGCCGTCGAAGTAGAAGTTGACCAGGCCGGGGTTCGGGATCTTCGCGCAGTCGAGCTCGTAGCTGCAGGTCGCGACCGTGCCGGAGATGTCCTCGAAGGCCTTCTTGATCGCAGCCGGGTCGGTGGGCGCGTAGGGCTTCTGGGTGCAGCCGTGCTGGGCCATCGCCTGCAGCATCGAGGTCAGCTTCGCCGCGGCGCCGAGCCCGATCACGTAGGTCTTGATCCCCGCGGTGCAGAGGTCGTCGAGCGCCTTCAGCGTGGCCGCCTCGTCGATGCAGTTCTGGCTGTTGCTCTCGCACTGCCCCGGGGAGACGCAGTCGCAGGTGGCCGGGTCGAGCGCGTCGTTGCAGGTGGGCCCGCCGTCGGTGACGAGGAGCACGTACTTGGGGTGCTGGTTCGCCGCCAGCTTGCCGAGGTACGTCCTGGCCGCGTTCAGCGTCAACGCGGTCGGCGTGCCCCCGCAGGGGACCATCGGCACCAGGGCGTTCTTGATCGCGGCGCTGGTCCCGGCCGCGAGGCCCACGGTGGGATCGACCTGCGCGTTGCACATGGTGAACATGATGAACGGGTTGCAGGCGGCGAGCCCGACGCTGCCCGGGAAGGTGAAGAGGCCGAACCAGAGGTTGCTGTCCATCGCGGCGGTCACGTCGTAGATGGTGTTGCGGCAGGTGTCCCAGAGCGAGGGCGTGCCGGCGGCCATGCTGTTCGAGCGATCGAGGAGGATCAGCATGTCGGTGACGGTCCGCGCGATCTTGAACTCGGCCTCGCCGCAGACGTGACCGTCGCGCTTGGCGTCGGTGTGGAGGTAGAGGTCGCCGGTCGGCCAGGGGCTGGCCTCGGAGGCCGGGCCGCTGCTGCCGCCGGCCTCTGGCTGCAGCCACGAGCTCTTGTCGTCGGCGCAACCCGCGAGCAGCAGGTGCGTGAGGGCGAGGGCAGGGACGAGGACGAGGGCGCGTGACATCGGAACACCTCTCGAGGATCGTTGGGTGAGGTCGGCGCGAGGCGACCTCGTCAGGAACCTACGTCGACGGGGGGCGGCCGCTCGAGGTCAATCGGCCGTGTTGGGAAGGGGCGCGCAGGGAGTGCGCAGGGGTTCCCCCCCCCAACCGCTGGCCAGAGAGTGCGCCACCGCGGGCAAGCGGGCGGAAGAACTAAGCCATAATCAAGACAGCTGGTTAGGGACGATTCGAGGGTGGGACCGGAGACCCATCCCCCGAATCTGCGCGAATCAGCGCAGATTTCGAGGGGAGACCCCAGGTCTCCCCCCTAACCTTGCTCTGATTCGCGCACAGTTGAGGGTGGGACCGGAGACCCATCCCCCGAATCTGCCCTCGA
>JAKLHH010000983.1 GCA_022710245.1 Myxococcota bacterium | reverse complement strand
CTTCCCCGCGGGGCGTGGGGCAGCGAGCGTGGCTGCCGAGGCACCGTCGAGGGCGCCACGCAGGAGCCGCTCGTCGGCCTCGGTCAGCGCGCGCGGGGTCTGCAGGGACATCCCGAGCGCGCCCTTCTTCGCGGTGACGCCCTTGCCGGTGGTGAAGACCAGCCGCGGGAGCAGCGCGGTGATGTCGACGATCGGGGTGGCGCTCGCGGCCGCGGTCCACTCGGTGCCCTCGAAGGTCGGCCGCTCGAGGACGCCGACCAGCCAGAGGCGCTCATCGGGCGGGCGCACCGTCACCAAGAACAGCGAGCCGCCCTCGCGGAGCGGATCGAGCCCGCGGTTGGCGCTGGTGTAGCGATCGAAGCCGAGCACGCTGCCCTCGGCGACCGCCCCGGCCCCCCGCGTCAGCTGCTCGAAGACCGCCTTGCTGATGATGGCCAGCACGCTGCCCATGGTCGCCTCCTCCCGGTCGGTGAGGGGAGCGTACCACCAAGCCGCCGGGATGGATCGGGCAGCCTCGGCAGCGGCCGTGATCAGCGCGCCACCGCCGGTGGGACCGGCTCGGCGAGCTCCGGCGCTGCCATCGCCGCCTGCGGCCTCCGCTGCGAGAGCCAGAGGAGCTCGAGGGCCTTCTGCACCGGGTTATCGGAGAGCGCGGCGAGCGCTGACGCCAGCGCCGGATCGCCCCCTCGCGCGAGCCAGGCGTGCAGGCGCTCCCGGAGCGCCGCCGAGAGCGGGCGCGCGAGCTCGGCGCGGAGCCGCGTCGGGCGCTCGAGCGGGGAGCCCTCGGGCACCTGCACGCCGCCGCGCCGCAGCCGATCGCGCCGCTGCTCGAGGAGCCGCTCGAGGGGCGCCGCGTTGACCACGTCGCGCGGCTCGAGCCAGCCGCGCCGCGCCGTGTAGACGGCGAGCTGGAGCTGGCCGAGCTCGCCGGGCGCGTGCGCCCCCGAGGCGAGCGCGATCGGGACCCCGACCTCGCGCGCCTGGCGGCAGGTCGCCGCGTCGAGATCGAGGCGGCGCGGGCTCCCGTTGAGCTCCAGCGCCACGCCCCGGCGGAGCGCGGCCCGGAGCAGCCCCTCGAGGTCGAGCGGCAGCGCGTCGCGCTCGCCGAGGAGCCGCCCGGTCGGGTGGGCGATGCAGTCGATGACGCCGCTCTCCATCGCGGTGACGAGCCGCCGGGTGAGCTCCTCGGCGCTCTGCTCCAGCCCGCGGTGCACGCCGGCGACGACCCAGTCGAGGCGCGAGAGGAGCAGCGGATCGAGCGCGAGCGTCCCGTCGGGGAGCACCTCGACCTCGGCGCCGGCGAGGAGGCGCGGCCCGCCGAGCTCACCCTCGAGCTGGCGCAGCCGCCGGCCCTGCGCGAGGAGCCGGCGCCCGTCGAGCCCGCCCTGCCCCTGGCAGGCCGAGTGATCGGTGAAGGCGAGGTAGGAGAGGCCGCGCGCCGCCGCCGCCAGCGCCATCGCGCGCAGGCTGCCGCTGCCGTCGCTGCCGCGCGTGTGGACGTTCAGGTCGCCGCGCAGGTCGTGCTCCTCGACGAGCTGCGGCAGCCGCCCGCTGCGCGCCGCCTCCAGCTCGCCGTCGTCCTCGCGGAGCTCCGGGGGGATGTAGGGGAGCCCGATCGCCGCGAAGACGTCGGCCTCGGCCGCCCCCGCCAGCAGGCGCTCGCTGGCACGGAGGAAGACGCCGTACTCGCTGATCTTGAGCCCGCGGCGGTTGCCGAGCGCGCGGACCGCGATGTTGTGGCGCTTGGAGCCGGTGAAGTAGTGCAGCCCGGCGCCGTAGGTCTCCGGCGGGATCACCCGGAGGTCGATGCGGTGGCCGCTCTGGAGGCGGGCGGCGGTGCGGGTCGTCCCGCGCACCAGCACCTCGCGCATCATCGGCAGCGTGGAGAAGCGCTCGGCCACCACGCCCGCGTCCGACGAGGCCACCAGCACGTCGAGGTCGCCGACCAGCTCCTTGCGCCGCCGCGCGCTGCCGGTGAGGGTCGCCTGCTCCACGGCCGGGTGCGCCGAGAGCGCCTCCACGACGGCGCCGCCGAGGCGCAGCGCGACGGGGAGGGGCAGGCGGCCGCTGCGGCTGCGCAGCTCGGCGATCGCGGCGAGGACGCGCTCGTTGGAGCCGGGGCCGAAGCGGGGGAGCCGCGAGAGCTTGCCCGCGTGGACGGCGGCCTCGAGCTCGTCGAGGGAGCCGACCCCGAGGTAGGCGTGCAGGAGCCGCACCGTCTTCGGCCCCATCCCCTCCAGCTTGAGCAGCTCGCGCACGCCGGTGGGCATCCGCGCGCGCAGGCGGTCGAGGTCGCGGCAGCTGCCGCGGCGGAGCATCTCGCCGATGCGGGTGACCACGCCCGGACCGACGCCGCGCCGCCGCTGCAGGGAGCCGAGCTTGATCGCGCTGGCGACCGGCTCGGCGAGCTCCTCGAGGAGGTGCGCGGCGCGCCGGAAGGTGCGGACGCGATAGGGGTCGCCGCCCTCGATGTCGAGGAGCTCGGCCATCTCCAGGAAGAGGTCGGCTACCTTCTTGTTGTCCATCGCGCGATCGTGGTCTCATGTTCAGTGTCCCCGACCGAGGAGCTTCGTCTCAACTTTTTCGTATGACAGGGGAGGGAGCGCACCGATGAACCACATGTTGCTTGGTCGCGGCGCGCCGCACGACCGCCCGACCCGTGCGGCGCCGCTTCGGACCTGGCCCCTGATCCTCAGCTTCATCCTCTGCGCCGCGGGCTGCCGCCAGGGCTACTCCACCGGCAGCACCCGCGGGGCCGTGCACACCGTCTGCGGGGGCGCCAGCACGGTGCCCGGCATCGACGTCTCGCAGTGGCAGGCCACTGTGGACTGGGCCAAGGTGAAGGCCGCCGGCAAGGTCTTCGCCTTCGCCCGCGTCACCCACGGCCTCAATGAGGTCGACACCCAGTTCGCCGCCAACTGGCCGGCGATGAAGAAGGCCGGGCTGATCCGCGGCCCGTACCAGTACTTCCTCCCCGGCCAGGGCGGGCTCGAGCAGGCCAAGCTCTTCGTCAGCAAGCTGCAGGCGGCGGGCGGCCTCGACGCGGCGGACCTGCCGCCGGTGCTCGACCTCGAGGCCACCGACAACCTCTCGGCCGCGCAGATCCTGGCCGCCGCGGACGCCTGGGTCGCCCACGTCGAGGCGACGCTGCACCGCCACCCGCTCCTCTACACTGGCCCCTACTTCTGGGATGACCACAAGCTCGGCACCAGCTACGCGGCCAGGCCGCTCTGGACCGCGAACTACAACGTCACCTGCCCGCTGATCCCCGACGCGTGGAAGGCGTGGACCTTCTGGCAGACGAGCAGCAAGGGCGCGGTCGCCGGCATCACCGGCAACGTCGACCTCGACGTCTACAACGGCACCGCGGCCCAGCTCTCGGCCTTCATCGCCGCCAGCAAGATCCCGGTGCTGGACGGCGGAGGCGGCAAGGACCTGGCGCGCGGCGATGGTCCCGCGCCGGTGGACGGCGCGCGCGACCTGCGGCCGGCGGACTCCGCGCCTCGCGAGGGCGGCGCCGGCGCGGAGGTGGGGCTCGAGCGCGCCAGCGCCCCGCCCGAGGGCGGCTGCTGCAGCGTCGCCGGCACGCCGCCCGCGTGGTCGGCGCTCGTCACGCTGCTCCTCCTCGGGGTGTGGCGGCGCACGAGGCGCACTCACTGACCCGGGCGCTGCCACGACGTCGCCACAACTCCTCCACCAAACCTCCTCGCCGGGCCCGCCGCGCGGCCACGGCGCCGCCCGTAACCTGGACAGGTCAGCAAGGA
>JAKLHH010000982.1 GCA_022710245.1 Myxococcota bacterium | reverse complement strand
TACAGCATGGTTCCCTCCTCCCAGGCTTCTGCCTGGCGCACGGCGAATCGGCCCCCGCGCTCTGTCCCACCCGGCGTTCTCACCCGCAAGGTCCTGAGGGGAGCGGTCCGAGCGTTGACTCGACGGTAAGCCGGCCAACCGCGGCCCCCCTGGATGCATCTCTGCGGAGTCTCTGCGGAGTCTCTGCGGAGTCTCTGCGGAGTCTCTGCGGAGTCTCTGCGCGGTCTCTGCGGAGTCTCTGCCGGGGTGACTGGATGACCGACCGATGAGACGGGCGCCGTCGCGCGAGCGAGGTTCGAGCGTGGCTCGCGCGCCACCGTCTGGCACGCACGACGTGCACACCGTGCACACCGTCGACGAGCGAGCGAGCGAGCGCGAGCGACAGCGATGCGCGAGCGCCTGCGATGCGCGAGCGACAGCGATGCGCGAGCGCCTGCGTTGCGCGCGACAGCGCCGCGCGAACGCGCAAGCGTGCTAGCGCGATCGCGACCGCCAGCGCAGACGCGCCGCGCAGGCGAGCTGCCCGGCGAGACCCAGGACCGCCGCTACGGCTGCGCCTGCGCCTGCGTGCGCTCGGCGATCCGCCGCTCGATCTCGTCGAGCAGCACCGCCGCCTCCTCGTCACCCGGCTGGATCGCGAGGATCTCGCGGCAGCAGCGGGCGCAGCTCGCGAGGTCGCCGCGCTTGGCATCGACGTCGAGCAGGTTGCGGATCGCCTGCACGTCGCCGGGCTCCTGGGCGATGGCGCGCTCCAGCTGCAGGCGTGCCTCGTCGAGGAGGCCCAGCTCGCAGAGGACGACGCCGGTGTCGTTGGCCAGGTTGGGGAACCCGGGGTCGACGACCGCCGCTGCTTGCAGGTGCCCGAGGGCCTCGTGCAGGTTCTGCAGTCGGTAGGCGCAGTGCGCGAGACCGAGGTGCGCCCTGGCGCTGCGATGCTGCTCGAGCTCCGCGCGGAACAGCTCGGCCGCCTCGGAGACGAGGCCGGTGGCGAGGTAGGCCTCGGCCCGGTCGATGGTGGGCAGGGCCTGGGGGACGAAGCTCGTCCCGCTTCGCTCGGCAGCGATCGACTCGGTGATCATGGCGTCACAGGTGATCATGAGCTCTCCTCTGGTCCCGGACCAAGCAACGCTCATGCCAGCGGAAAACCCTCGATCCCCGGCGGATCCTCGATCGGGGATCGTCATCGCCTTGGCGATCCCCAGCCAGGCCGCTGACAGATCCCTCGCCAAGCCGCTGACACGCCGAGGCCGCTCGCGGCACGCGGCTTGCTCAAGGGCTGTGCGTGCGCTGCTGGCCGCTGATCCCCCTCGTCCTCGCGCTGACGACCGCGTCTGGCGCCGATTCGCCCTCCGCGGTCCGCTTGCGCAATCGCGAGACCGGCGAGGTGCTGGTGGTGCGCGCCGGTCACCTGCCGGCGCCCTCGGTGCTGAACCGCTTCCTCCGCTGCGCCTCGCAGCGACGTTACACCTTGATGGATCCGCGCCTGATCGCCGCGGCGCTCGGGGCCGCGACCCGCTTCGGGGTGGGCACTGTCGAGATCATCTCCGCCTTTCGCACCGCGGGGCTGAACGAGGCGATGGCGGCGGAGCGGCCGCAGGTGGCGCTGCGGAGCCGTCATATCAACGGCCAGGCGCTCGACCTGCGGCTGCCGGGCGTCGAGGTCCCTGCCCTCTGCGAGCACTTCCGCGCGCTGCGGCTGGGTGGGGTCGGCTGCTACCCCGGCCCGCGCTTCGTCCACATCGACGTCGGCCCGGTGCGCTGGTGGTGATCGCTCCGCAGGGACCCTTCGCTCAGGCGAAGAGGTTGACGATGGTCCCCAGCACCTCGCTCGCGGTGCGGGCGAGGACGACGCCGGTCTTCGTCAGCGCGCTGCTGCGCGCCCGCTCCACGGCGTGCTGTGCGGCCTCGGAGAGGGACGGAACGGAGCCGCTGACCTTGCGCGCCACGTCCGTCAGCGTGCGCTCGGCCGATTGCAGGGTGCTTGCCGCTGCCGCGAGGAGTTCCATGTCCTGGACATCGGCAGGCGCGGGGGCTGGCTTGAGCCCGGCCGGCCGGCTCAACTCCTGCAAAGAATGGCCGATGTAGTAGCTGGAGCACCACCAGCGGGAGGGGACACGATGAGCGCCACCGGCGGCAACGGCCACGACAGCAAGGTGAACCTCGAGCTGCTGCTCGCCAGGGTCGACAGCCTGCCCACGCTGCCGACGGTCGCCCACAAGGTCGGCGAGCTGGTCAACGATCCCGACAGCGACAGCCGGGCGATCGCCGAGGTGATGAAGCAGGATCAGAGCTTGACCGCGCGGGTCCTGGCGCTGGTCAACTCGGCCTACTACGCCATCCCGGGCGGGGTGGCGGACATCCGGCGCGCCATCTCCTACCTCGGCTACAACACGGTCTACCAGCTGGTCCTGACCGTCTCGATCTTCAAGTCGCTCCCCGGCGTCTCGGGGACGAACTTCACCGTCAAGGAGCTCTGGAAGCACTCGCTCGGCTGCGCGATCGCCGCGGAGGCGATCGGCAAGCAGATCCGCTTCGCCGCGCCCGAGGAGCTCTTCACCGCCGGACTGCTCCACGACATCGGCAAGGTGGCGATGGCGACCTACTTCGCCGACACGCTGAGCGCCATCGTGCAGGCCGCGGTCAAGGAGGGGAAGAGCTTCAGCGAGAGCGAGCGCGAGAGCGGGTTGATGAGCCACGGAGAGCTCGGCCGACGCCTGGCCGAGCGCTGGCGGCTGCCCGGGGCCATCGCCGCCGGGATCGGCTTCCACCACCGCCTGCAGCCCGAGGCGCGGGTGACGCTGCCCCGCCACCTGCACCCGGTCGCCGACATCGTCGCGCTCGCCGACGTGGTCGGCCGTCGCTGCAAGATCGGCAGCGGCGGGGACGAGCAGGTGCCGGAGCCCGACGCCGAGGTGATGGAGCGCCTGAACCTCACCGCGATCTCGCTCGGCAAGGTCGAGGACGCCGTGCCAGCGACCATCGAGCGCTCGAAGACCTTCCTCGAGCTGCTGGGGTGAAGGAGCTAAAGCCGGGCGCCTGGTCGCCGTAGTGAGTCATGGGAGGAGCCGCGCCCTGCCTGCGAGATGCCCAGCTGATCCAGCGGAGAGCACGTTGAGCCGCTCGATGATGAGGGGTCCGAAGCTGCAGCTGGAGGCCCAGAAGCTCTTCGCCGAGTTCTCCGAAGCCGCGCTCCTCGTCAACCCGATCGATCTCAAGATCGTCGCCGCCAACCCCGTCTGCGAGCCGACGACCGGCTACTGCGTCGACGAGCTCCTCGGCCGCTCGCTCGGCCTCCTCTTCTCCGACGACACCCGCGAGGGGGTCAGCGCCGGCGCGCTGGTCGGCGAGCGCGGCCTGCACGAGGAGATCTCGCTGCAGCGCAAGGACGGCTCCCACTTCATCGCCGCCATCCAGGTCACGCGGATCGAGGATCGCGAGCAGCCCCTCGCGCTCCTCTTCCTCCGTGACACCTCGGCGCGGCGCAAGCTCGAGCGTGAGCTGATCACCAAGCACCTCGCGCTGAAGGAGGCCTACGAGGAGCTGGATCGCCGCTCGAGCGAGCTGGCGCGCGCCAACGAGGAGATCCGCACCGCGCAGCGCTGGCTGGTGCAGCTGGAGAAGATGGCGACGGTCGGCCGCTTCGCCGCCGGCATCGCGCACGAGGTGAACAACCCGATGGCGTTCATCCTCGAGAACCTCCACCGGCTGCAGGACTACGCCGGGCACCTGCTCCCCGTCGTGCGCTCCCACGTGGAGCTGGCGGGTCCGCGCCTG
>JAKLHH010000981.1 GCA_022710245.1 Myxococcota bacterium | reverse complement strand
AGAGCGCCGGCCCGGCCAGCGAGTAGGTCTCCACCGGGCAGCGCGCCGCGGAGGCCAGGCGCACGGCGGGCTCGGAGTCAGCGAAGACCAGCAGGCGCCCGTCGGCGGGGATCCGCTCGATCAGCTGCGCGAAGGCGCGCTCCACGTCGGCCATCGTCGGGTAGATGTCGGCGTGATCGAACTCGACGCCAGTGAGGATCACGGTGCGCGGCTGGTAGTGGACGAACTTCGGCCGCTTGTCGAAGAACGCGGTGTCGTACTCGTCACCCTCGACGACGAAGTAGGGAGCCCGCCCGAGCCCGTAGCTGCGGCCGAGCGCCCGGTGTCCTTGGTCGCTCCGCTCCGCGCCCGGCGTGGCTGCGCCGCTTCCTCCCGGGCGCGGGATGCCGCCGATCAGGAAGCCGGGCGCGCGGCCGGCGTGGCCGAGGACGTGCGCGAGCAGCGAGGAGGTGGTGGTCTTGCCGTGCGTGCCGGCCACCACCAGCGAGTGCCGCTCGCCGAGGAAGAGCTCGGAGAGGAGCGCCGGGAAGGAGGTGAGCGCGAGCCCACGCGCCTGCGCGGCGACCGCCTCCGGGTGATCCTTGCGGCAGATGTTGCCGACCACCACGCGGTCCGGGCCCCAGTCGAGGTTCTCCGCGCGGTAGCCCTCGAAGAGCGGCACCCCGAGCTCGGCGAGGAGCGTGCTCATCGGCGGGTAGAGCGGCCCGTCCGAGCCGCGCACCTGGTGCCCTGCCTCGACGAGGAGCCCGGCGAGCGCCCCCATGCCGGTCCCGCCGATCCCGATCAGATGGATCTTCACGTGCTGTCCCTCGGTCCCTCTCGGAGGAGGAGAGGAGTTGGAGGTGTTACTTGATCAGCCCGGCCTCGCGCACCGCGCGGTTGAACCAGGGGATGAAGAGGCGGGTCACCGCCTGCGCGCCGTCGCGGGTCGGGTGCGAGTCGTCGCGCGCGGTGGCGAACTGCGGCACCAGCGTGTTCTCGTTCGGCTTGCCCTCGGCCACCGCGAGCGCGTTGAAGAGATCGAAGACCTTCACGTTCGCCGCCTGCTTCGGGTACTCGGTGGTGATCCACTTCGCCCACTCGCGCGCGCGCTTCGCGTTCGCCGCCGACGTCTCGCCCTTGACCAGCGGCGGGCTCGACATGGCGATGAAGAGGATGTCGGGGTGCGCCTTGAAGGTGGGGAGCATGGACAGGTAATACTTCTTGTAGTCCTCGAGCATCGCGTCGGTCTTGATGTTCGCGGAGGGGAAGCAGCTCTTGAACATGATGAGGTCGTGCTGCTTCTTGTCCCCCTTCAGGCCCCAGCCCTTGATCACGTCGAAGTACTTCGGCGTGTTGAAGTTCTTCGGGAAGTCCGGCGGGTCGGTGTGGTCGCCGATGACGTAGCCGTCGACCACCGCCTGCTTGTAGTTGATCTCGTGGAGCTCCACCCCGTCGGCCTTGAGCGCCTCGAGGAGGCCGCCCTTGAGGAGCTCGTCCCCCGTCGAGTGGTGGTGCCAGACCATGGTGAGCGGCCGGGTCAGCTTGCCGGGGTCGGCGCCGGGGCTCTGCACCAGGCTGGTGTGGTCGTTCGGGACCGGGCCGCTGCCGGGGCAGGCGGCGAGGGCGAGGCAGCAGAGCGCGCAAGCAGGCAGCGTTCGCATCGTCTTCCTCCGTGAGGCGGTGGCGAGACCATTCTATACGTCATCATCCCCGCACCGGCAACCGAGCCGCGGGCGCGAGCGGGCGGGTGGCAGGCTGGCCGCGCGACCCTGCGGCAGCGCGACCCAAGCACGAGCGGCAGCCGGGCGGCTGCCGGCGACGACGATGCAGGGGCGACGACGACGCAGGACGGGGGGCGCCAGGTCAGCGAACCTCGGCGGGTGCCGGCACCGACGCAGCAGACTCCGTCTCACGGTACTGCGCGCCGCTCAGCAGCTCTCCAAAGGTCAGCGGTCGCTTGCCCGTCAGCCGGCGCCCCAGGTTGACCAGCGGCTTGTAGGTCAGGTAGCCGAGCCCCAGGATCCCGGTGGCCATGGTGGCGGTGAAGGCCGTCTTGGCCGCGGCCAGCCCCGCCGCGGCGGGTCGTCCGACGCGGGTGCGGAAGAAGGCGTAGTGCTGGAGGTCGCTGCGAGAGCCGCGGTAGTTGTCGACCACCGCGATGCGACCGTAGGTCTTGAGCTGGCCGAGGCCCCGCTGCAGGGCTGGCTTGAGGCCGGTCCGCGCCGGGGTCTGGGCCATGGCCTCCATGCCGCCCCAGTGGAGCCAGCAGATGGCGATGATGGTGAGAGAGATCGCGCGCTTCATGGGCTCATCCTCCGTCGAGGACCCCAGGATGCAAGGGTCTGGCCAGCGCCGATGCGACAGCCAATGCAGCGGAGATCACTGGCTCGGTGGCCGGTCCACCCCTGATCACACCCCCAGGCCGCCCTCGCTGGCGAGCTGGCCAGCCAGCCGAGTAGCCACCCGGTCTCTCCGCCGTCAATCCCAGGCCGGGTCGGCGCAGCAGCGGAAGCCGGTCAGCGCGCGGCCCTGATCGGAGCTGGCGCGGCAGCTCACCAGGCCCTCGCTCTGCCGCGCGTCGCCGCCCATCACCACGCCGTCCTCGACCCACTCGGAGACGTTGCCGCTCAGGTCATGGACGCCGAAGCGCGAGCGGCAGCCGGGGCGGGCGCCGGCGGCGACCACCGCGTCGGCGCCGGTCTGACAGCGGCCAGCCTGGTAGGTCTCGCCGTAGGGGAAGCGGCTGCCGCAGGCGCGCACCCACTCCTCGACCCGGCAGAGCCGGGCCCCGCGCGCGTGGCACGCGGCCCGCGCCTGCTCGAGAGAGACCCCCCGGCGCGGGAGCTGGCCCTTGCCCGGGTGCTCGAAGCGATCGACGCAGGTCCCCTCGGCGCCCTCCTCGGGGACGATCACGTCCTCCTCGGGGACGAAGGTCGTGCCAGGCGGGCAGCGCGGCCCGGCCGGCCGCGCGCTCGTCCGCCGCGGCCGCGCTGGCGCCGCCGCCCTGGCGCCCGCCTCCGCGCGCCGGCCCCGCGGGGTCAGCGCCACGCGGAAGAACTGGCTGCGATCAGCGAGGACGCGGAGCGTCTGCGGGCGATAGCCCTTCGCCTCGACGCGGATGAGGAAGAGGTGCTGCGAGCGCTGCAGCTGGATCGGGTTGGAGAGGACGCGCGCGCCGTCGAGGTAGACCTCGGCGCCCTCGGGGTAGACCTCGAGCAGGATCGAGACCTCCCCGCCGAAGACGCGCACCCAGAGCTCGCGGAGCTCTCCGCGGAAGACGAGCGCGAGGCCGGCGACGACGACGAGGGCGAGCGCGGCGATCACCCAGCCGCGGCGGCGCGGGGCCGGGGGACGGTAGAGGGTGCCGCTCTCTGCCTGGTCGTCCTTGGGTCTGGCCATGCGCGCCTCGAGCGCTCGTCGCGGTCGAGTTTGCCACAGCGACCGTGAGGCTGGCGAGGATCCGCGGCGGGGCGCAGCGCCCGGCGTGAGGCCGGCGAGGGTCCGCGGAGGCGGCGCTCAGCGCCCGGCGCGCGGCCGGCGCGGGGCCTCGCCAGCGTCGTCGACCGCTCGTCGTCGGTCAGCGCCCGGCGCGCGGCCGGCGCGGGGCCTCGCCAGCGCGTCGACCGCTCGTCGTCGGTCAGCGCCCGGCGCGCGGCCGGCGCGGGGCCTCGCCAGCGTCGTCGACCGCTCGTCGTCGGTCAGCGCCCGGCGCGCGGCCGGCGCGGGGCCTCGCCAGCGTCGTCGACCGCTCGTCGTCGGTCAGCGCCCGGCGCGCGGCCGGCGCGGGGCCTCGCCAGCGTCGTCG
>JAKLHH010000980.1 GCA_022710245.1 Myxococcota bacterium | reverse complement strand
GCGCACTCGCAACGGCGCACTCGCAACGGCGCACTCGCAACGGCGCACTCGCAACGGCGCACTCGCAACGGCGCACTCGCAACGGCGCACTCGCAACTCACGGTTGACAGACTTGGAAGCAGTGCTAGGATATTTGTCTGCCCTTTTCTAGTTTGTGTGAGGCGCGATGAACAAGAGACTGGGGAAGCGTGGGGAGCCCGTCCAGCTCGAGCTGCGTGTCCGCACCTGGGGCGGCCGCCGGGCGAACGCCGGACGTCCGGCTGGCAAGCAGCGTCCTGAGCCGCACCGCGCGCGGCCCGAGGTGAAGCCCCAGCACCCCGTCCACATCACCCTCAAGATCGAGGACGATCTGCCGAGCCTGCGCAGCAAGGCGCTCTCCGCTGTCGTCCTCGAGGCGCTGGCGAAGGGCAAGGAGCGCGAGGGGTTCCGGGTCGTTCACTTCTGTATCCGTGGCCGACACCTCCACCTCGTCACCGAGGCCGAGAGCAAGCAGTCCCTCGGGCTGGGGATGCGCGGCCTCGGGGTGAGACTCGCGCGGGCGATCAACAAGAAGCTCGGTCGGCGGGGCCGCGTCTTCAAGGAGCGCTACTGCGGTCGCGTCAAGCGGACGCCGACGGAGACTCGCCGATCCATCGCCTATGTCCTCAATAATTCCCGCCGTCACTGCGCGGAGAGGGGCGAGCGCCTGGCGTGGAACTGGCTCGACCCGCTCTCCTCGGCGGCGTGGTTCGACGGCTGGCGCTTCGGCCGGCCCCCGCCGCCAGGGCCACCGCCCGTCGCCCAGCCGAGGAGCTGGCTCCTCTCCGTCGGATGGCGCAGAGCAGGCGGCCCTCTCGACCCGAACGAGATCCCCGGGCCCACCGCCGCCGGCGTCGCGAGCCGACGACGGTTCCGCGCGCCGCGCTGATCTGGGGTTGCGCTCGGCGGGAGGCGCGTCACGCGCCGAACAATTCGCCCTTCATCGCGGAGCCTCCAAAGGAGGCGAGCACGGCGAATTGCGGCGGTCTCATCCCGTTGCGGCCGGAGGCCGCGAGGACCCGCAATTCGCCCTTCATCGCGGAGCCTCCGAAGGAGGCGAGCAGGGCGACTTCGCCCTTCATCGCGGAGCCTCCGAAGGAGGCGAGCAGGGCGAATTCCCGGGGCCGCCTGCCGTCAGCGCCGGGTGACGCTGCTCCCCCCGCGCCGCCGCTCGATGGCCGCGCAGAGGCTGCGGCTGACCCGCCGCCTGGCCGAGGAGACGAGCTCCGGGTCGCCTGGCTGCAGGACCAGCGGCCCGTCGTCCAGCTGCAAGCGAAGGCACTCGCCGTCCACCGAGGCTCCTCCGATCGCGCCCCAGGGGATGGCCCGGTCAGGAGTGCCCGACTCGTTACTCTCCAGCAGCAGCTGTCCGTCGAGCAGCCGCACCCGACAGCTGAACCCTTGCTGCTCGCTGCGGCTGAGGCAGTAGGCGGGGATCTCGGCCTTCAGCTTGGGATCACCCTGCGCGGTCTCGTGGAGGATGAAGAGGGTGATCGCCTGCGCTCCGATCGAGAGGGCTGGACCGGTGATGATCGCCAGGAGACCGAGCTTCTCCGCGGCTGCCGCGCTGAAGGCGAGATTGATGACCGCCGCGAGCGCGTAGCCGATGAGGCCAGCGCCGAGGGTGACCGCCACCCAGAGGTCCTTGCGCCCGCCGTGCTCTCGGGCGAGCACCCCTGCGAAGACCGCTCCGCCGACCAGCCCACCGAACCAGACCACCATGCCCATGGCGACGCCAGTCCTCTTTGGCCGTCGAGTGTTCTGTCAGCGCCCGTGAGCTGTCCCCCCCACGCGCCGCCCTCGAGAGGGCGTCAGCGGATCTCAAACACCGCCGAGACGCTGGCGCGGACCTGGAACGCCCCCGCGGCGACCGTGGTGCCGGAGCCGTGGCCGGAGACCGACGCCGCCTGGGTCCAGCCATGTCCGCCGTAGCGGTGGCCGCCCCAGCCGCCGCCGGGCTGGTAGCTGAGCTCGGGGTAGTAGCTCCCCCAGCTCGGCGTGATCGAGCGCAGCCTGCCGAGGTTCACCTTGGCCTGCGAGGCGATCATCGCCGCGTTGAGCTTGGCGTCGTCGATGGCCTGCCGCAGCGCCTGGTTGTACGCGCCGCGCGAGTCCTGGCGCAGGAAGGTGACCCCGTTGAAGTGGTTCGCGCCCGCCGCGAGCGCCGCGTCGAGGACGCGCGAGGCGTGCTGCGCGAGGTTGCCGGCGTTCGAGTCGGTGACGCGCACGGTGACGCTGTTGTACACGCGGTAGCCGATGACCTTGGCGAGCTTGTTCCGCGGCGGGCTGTCCTCCTTGATCAGGCTGACCGAGATCCCGTCGGACTTCATCAGCAGCCCGTTGATCTTCAGCTGCTGCACCTGGGTCAGCACCTTGCGAAAGATGCGCTCGTTGGCGCGGCGCGCCTCGGCGAGCGTCGGCTCCTCGGCCTCGACGCCGAGGTAGAGCCGCGCCGCGTCCGGCGCGATCTCCACGCGGCCCTCGCCCTGGGCCGTGAGGGTGCGGTCCGGCTCGGCGCGGGCGGCGCCCGCGGCGAGGAGGACTGCGGCGAGGAGAGAGACTCTGAGCACTCTGGGCGGGGTGGTGCGCATGGTCGCCTCCGGTCAGCGGGTGACGATGCGGCCGATCGGGAAGCTCGGCCGCGTGTTGGGGTTGCAGTTGGGGCCGAACCCGTCGGCCGCGAACTCCTGGCTGAGCGAACCGCGCTGGCCGGCGCCGTCCACCTCGACGCGGAGCACGTGGTTTCCGGCGCGCGAGGGGCTGCAGTACGAGAGGAGGTAGAACTTCCGCGCGGCGGCCTCCATCTTCGCCGCCACCTCGTCGAAGGCGGCGCTCACCTTGGTCTGCTGGTCGGCGTGCACGTAGCCGTTCCGGCCCATGCGCGAGAGCTGCGACTCGGAGATCTCGGCGCCGAGGCCGATGGCGAAGATGTTCACCTTCGCCTCGTCGAGCGCCTTGTGCATCTCCTCGTCGGTGACCCGGTGCGCGCGGTCGGTGCCGTCGGTGAAGACGACGAGGGTCGCGAAGCGGAGCGGCTGGGTGGCGCGGGCGAGCTGCTTGTCCAGCGTCTGCATCGCCTCCATCACGGCGCCGTTCAGGTTGGTCGAGGGGTCCTTCGCCTTGCGGTTGGCGAGGGAGTTGAGCCCCGACTGCACCGAGCCCGCGCTGGAGGTGAAGCCGACCACCGGGATCAGCTTCTTGCCGCCGTCGAAGCCAAAGACGCCGATCTGGTGGTCCTTGGTGACCCGCTCCGCGAAGGAGCTCGCCGCCGTGATCAGGTTCGGCAGCGCGCCTGACTCGGTGATGCTGCCGGAGAGGTCGACGAGGAGCAGCGTGTAGCGGATGACCGCCGTCTCCGGGTTGAGGATCGTCTGCTTGCTCTCGAAGGGCGAGATGAGCTGCTCATCCTCGAAGATGCGGAACGACTCGGCGGTGAGGCCCGCGACGGGGTCGCCGCTCTTCGTCTCCACCGAGAAGTAGAGCGCGACGTTGCTCGGCTTCTGCACCGAGGTGTTCTTCAAGGTGAGCTGCAGGCCGCCGCAGGCCGCGACGAGCGCGAGCGCGCTGAGGGGCACTGCCCACTTCGCATGGCGCCAGAGCATCGGTCTCCTCCAGGTTGCGGCGGCGATTGTACCGCCTCGCGCGCTCCGGGGTGTGGTTTTTGCGCGGAGCGGCCGGGCGAGGCCCCGTGGTACGATCAGACGATGGTCCGCCGCTCCTCGCCCCCGGACCTCGCGCCTCCTCGAGCCTCACGCCGCGTGCGGGTGGCGATGG
>JAKLHH010000098.1 GCA_022710245.1 Myxococcota bacterium | reverse complement strand
GCCGCCGCGGAAGAGCACCGCGGGGCGCTCCCTCAGCGAGGCCTGCGCGACGAAGCCGTGGCGCGTCCACCACTCGGGGCCGGTGAGCGAGCCCTGCGCCGCCGCCGCGAGCGGCCAGCGCAGCAGGTGCACGTCGTGGCTGCCCGGCTCGACGACGCTGTAGAGGTAGAGGTGCCCCTCGTGGACCAGCGCGGCGCCGGTGCCGACGAGGACGCCCCAGGGGTTCTTCGGGACGTGCAGCGGGCGCGAGCGCCACCCGGCCGGAGAAGCGGAGGGGTTCTCGACGAGCCGTGCCTGCGAGCTCGCGGCGCGGAAGCCGAAGGGGCCGAGGCCGAGGCGGTGCACCTCGACCAGGAAGACGAGGAGGCGCCCCTCGACGAGCGCGGCGGCGCCGGGCCAGAGCCAGCCCGAGGAGGTCTCGAAGAACGCCGCCGGGGAGGCGGCGGTGCCGCCGTGGTGAAAGCTCAGCGTGGCCCGGGTCGGCTCGAGCCCGCGCTGCAGCGCGAGGGTGTTATGGACCATGCGCGCGTCTCGGCGCGAGCGCGAGGCGCCGGTGGCGACGAAGCTATCGCCGAAGAGCCAGAGGACGCGGCCCTCGCCGAGGGCGACCGACTCGGCGCAGTCGCCGCCGAGCCAGGCGGGGTCTGCGTGGAGGAGGCGATCGGCCTCGGCCCAGGCGACCCCCGGCGCGTCACCGCGCGGCGCGCAGCCGGCGAGCAGGAGGAGGAGCGTCGTGATCAGAGAGCGCACGGGCGGAGGATAGCAAACCTGCAGCAGGCATCCGCGCAAGATCGCCGCGGATCGCTGGCCTCCCGCAAGGACGGGGCTCTCCACCGCGCGTCGCCTCTCAGGGCGCGTCCAAGGAGGTCTACGCTGGCGGGCATGAGATGGTCGTCGGAGACCGAGACGGCGATCAGCGTGAGCTGCCGCTCGCCAGCTGGTCCGCGCCGAAGAGGCCGAGCTGCTCGGCCCGGGCGCGGCGCCCGTCGAGGAGCAGGTAGGGAGCCGCGAGGCGCCACGACGCGCGGGCCGCTCGCAGCGCCTCGAGGCTGCGCAGCCGGCCCTGGCCGCGGAGCTCGAGCAGGCGGCGGGCCGCCAGCGGACCGATGCCCGGGACCCGCATCAGCTCCTCGAGCGCCGCGGTGTTGACCTCGAGCGGGAAGCGCTCCGGGTGCGCCTGGGCCCAGGCCGTCTTGGGATCGACGGTGGGCGAGAGCGCGCCGTGTGCGTCGAAGCAGAGCTCCTCGAAGTGGAAGCCGTAGCGTCGGAGCAGGAAGTCCACCTGATAGAGCCGGTGCTCGCGCAGGAACGGCGCCGGCGCGCGCTCGCCGAGGGGCGTGCCCGGCACCGGCTGGAAGGCGGAGTAGTACACGCGCGCGAGCTTGAGGTCGCGATAGAGCCAGGAGGCGGCGCTGGCGATCGCGCGGTCGCTCTCGTCGCTGGCGCCGACCACCAGCTGCGTGGTCTGGCCGGAGCGTCGGAACTGGCCCGACGCCTGGGCCCGCGCGACCTGCCGCATGGGGGCGAGGATCTGCTGGTCGTAGTGCTTCGAGGGGGCGACCCGCGCGAGGTGCGCCGCGGTCGGCGCCTCCAGGTTGATCGACACGCGGGTGGCCAGGGTCATCGCCCGCTCGACCTGGTCGGGCGTGGCGCCGGGGACGATCTTCAGGTGAAGGTAGCCGCGGTACTGCCGGCGGCGGCGGAGCAGCTCGGCGGTGGCGAGCATGCGATCCATCGTCGCCACCGCCCCGCCCCGGATGGCCGAGCTCAGGAAGAGACCGAAGACGCGTCGCTGCTGCACCAGCTCGAGGAAGAGCCGGGCGAGCTCCTCGGGCGTGAAGCCGAGCGGCGTCTCGCGCCGGCCGCCGTGGCGCTCGGCGCAGTACGTGCAGCCGCGCTCGCAGCCCGAGTGCTGCAGCACCTTCAGCATCGGCACCCGGGTGCCGTCCGGGAGCGCGGCGGGGTAGATCCAGCGGCCGTCGACGCCGCGGGTGCGCGAGCTCTCCCGACGGGCGGGACCTCCACGCGAACCGCAAGCGCAGGAGAGATCGAAGCTCGCCGCGGTCCCGAGGAGCTCGAGCTTCTGCTGGAGGGAGGGCTTCGAGCGGACGGCTACCATGCGCGAAGGATACTGAACGCGCGCGCAGGTATCAAGGCCAGACGCACGCCGACCGCGACGGGCTGACCCGCCGGCGTCGCTCGCTCGTGGGGGACGACCGCGCCAGAGCGCTGGTCGGGGGCGAGGCCCTCGCCCCCGAGCGAGAGGAGCCGCGCGAGCGGGAGGCCGAAGAGGCGCTCGTTCTCCCTTAGGTAGGGCTCGATCAGCGTCCAGTCAGCCGGCGTCAGCTCCGCGAAGCGGCCGCCGTTGAGCTGCGACTCGTCGACGAGGCGCCTCGGATCACGCAGGTAGATGGCGCCGCCCGAGGCGAGCGAGAAGAGGTTGCCGCCCGGATAGGGGGTCTCCAGCTCGTGGACCACCCCGTCCTCGTCGAAGGTGACCCCGTTCACCACCGCGAAGCCGCCGCCCGCGAGCAGGTCGCCGGCCATGAAGCTCTCGGCGAGGTAGTCGAGGCAGGTCCCGTTGATCACCGCGCGCGGCCGGCCGACCGCGTTGATGAGAGGCCGCCCGGCCGCCGAGCCGAGGACGAAGACGCTGCCGCCCTTGGCGCCGTTCCTCCTCGGTCTCCGGGAGGAGCTTGAAGCGCGGGTCGGCGCGGGCGTCGCGGGCGGCGACCGGCTGGCCGTGCGTGACCGTCCAGCCGGTGATCCCCTCGCCCGGCCGCAGCGAGGCGATGCCGAGCGCGTCCCTGGCGAGCCCGGTGGTCGCCTTCAGCACCAGGCGGTCCGAGCCCTTCTCCTGCAAGTAGATGGAGCAGGAGGCGACGCCCATCACCTCGGAGGTGATCCGCGTGATCGCCTCGAGGGTGGTCTCCAGCTCCCAGGCGGCGGCCAGCGCGGCGCTGATCTCGCCGACGGCGCGGAGCTGCCGTCGCGTCTGCTCGAGCTCGCGGCGGGTCTGCTCGAGCTCGCTCGAGCCGGGGTCTGCGCTCATCGTCCTCCACCGAAGCGGGGCTCAGTTGGTCTTCACGACCATCCCGAGGAGGGTGGTCACCTCGAGGTTCTTCACCTCGCCGAGCCCCTTCTTGAAGATCGCCTCCTTCGCCCAGTCGAGGCGGTTCTCGAAGCGGATCAGCAGGTACTTCTTGATCGCGGCCTCCAGCGTCAGGGTACCGCTGACGAGGTGCTGCATGAAGCTGCCGAAGAGGTAGTTGTCGCCGTGGTACTCGCCGCGCAGCGCGGCGGCGAAGATCTCCGAGATCGCGAAGCGGCCGGTGAGCGCGACGCCGCCCCACTTGTGGAAGACGTCGTTGCCCATGTCCTCCACGCCGTAGTCACCGTCGAGGATCAGGTTGACGCGCTTGCCGGCGGCGAGGGTGGCGGTGAGGTCGACGTAGTGCCGCCAGCGGCGGTTGGCGCCGTCCACCTCCTTGGTGGTCTCGGCGCCCGCGGCGTCGGTGGTGGTGACCGTCTCGTCCTGCTCGGGGCCGCCGAGGTAGGTGAGGTTGATGGAGAAGCCGTCGGGCGCGTAGCGGAGCTGCAGCCCGAAGCTCTTCATCGTGTTGTTGTCGACGGTGTTGTTCCAGCCGTTCACCGCGAGCAGCGTGGCGCCGAAGGTGTCCGTGAAGGCGTAGCCGACGCGGAGGCCGGTGTGGAAGACCGGCTGGTCGAGCCAGAAGACCAGGCCGCGGGTGTAGGTCGGGTTGAGCTGCGACTCGGCCACCTCGCCGCCGATGATGGTGTCGAACTTGCCGAGGTCGAAGGTCAGGCGCCTGGTCGCCTTCCAGGTGACGAAGGCCTGCTTGAGGAAGCCGATGCCGTAGCCGCTCTCGCGCGGGCCGGCGATCAGGTTGGCGGCAGGCCCGAAGCGGAGGCTGATGGTGCCGCCGACCGGCGCGGCCGGGTAGCCGAGGTTCACGCCGGCCCAGGCGAGCGAGAAGCCGTTACGCTGGTCCAGCGCGCGGACCTCGGCGCTCACGTCGGGCTTGGGGAAGTTGTAGTTGATGCTCCAGTAGGCGTCGACGAAGGCGTCGAGCTCGAAGCGCTGGTACCAGGGCGTGGGCGGGGGCTCGCTGGGCTTGGGCGGCGGCGCGACCACAGGCGGCGGAGCAGGAGGGGCCGTGGGCGCGGGCGCGGGGGCGGCGGTCGCTGTCGCCGGGGAGGCCGGAGCGCTCGCCGGCTGCTGAGCGAGGGCGGTGGCGGAGGCGAGGTGCGACAGCGCGACGACGGCGAGGCCGCGGCGCAGCAAACGCAAGGGGGAGCGGGTCATCTGCGATCTCCGGGGGTGAGGTGAGCGGCGAAGCGCAGGTCTGCAGGAGCTGCCGCGACCATCAACGTGCCGAGGTGCGAGCGGAGCTCAGCCGACCAGGTCGTAAGCCTTCTCGCCGTGCAGTGCCTCGTCAAGGCCTTTCTCCTCGACCTCCTCGGGGACGCGGACCCGCGTGAAGACGTTGATCACCTTCAGCGTGACGAAGGTGACCGCGAAGGAGTAGGCGGCGCTGACGCCGGCGGCGCACTGCCAGGCGAACTGCTTGACGTTCCCCTCGATCAGCCCGAGGACGCCGCCGATGCCGTGGCAGCCCCAGACGTCGAGGGCGTCGTCCCAGCCGAGCTTGCCGCGCAGCACCACGGCGCTGTAGCAGACGGTGCCGGCGATGAGGCCGATCACCGCCGCGGCCCGGGGCTCCACGTAGCCAGCCGCCGGGGTGACGCAGGCGAGCCCGGCCACCGCGCCGGTCAGCGCGCCGGTCATGGAGGGCTTCTTCTCGCGGTGCCAGGCGATCAGCAGCCAGGTCACCATGGCCACCGAGCCAGCGATGTCGGTGTTGACGAAGGCCGTCGCGGCGAGGGCGTTGGCGCCGAGCGCGCTGCCGCCGTTGAAGCCGAACCAGCCGAACCAGAGGAGCCCGGTGCGAGACGCCGCGGTTCGGCCGCAGCCGCACCCTCGAGCCCCGGCTGACTCCGGCGCTCCGCGCCGCGACGGCGGCGGTGCACGCTCACGCGGAGGTGCTCCGCGAGCATGTCCTCACCACCAAGGACATCGGGGAGGGGACCGGGCTCGGGCTCTCGGTCGTGCACGGCATCGTCACCGCGCACGGCGGGACGGTGGAGGTGGAGAGCGACGCGGGGGGGCGGGTCGTCCTTCACCGTGAGGCTGCCCCTGGCCCCGAGCTGAGCCCGGCCGAGCTCGAGCGCTGCTGGGCTCAGCCCGCCGAGATCGGCAGGCGGAAGATGAAGCTCGCGCCCTTGCCCGGCTCGCCGCGCGCCTCCACGCGGCCGCCGTGCTCGCTGACGATCCGCTGCACGATGGCGAGGCCGAGGCCGGTGCCGCCGCTCGCTCCCTTGGTGGTGAAGTAGGGGGTGAAGATCTGCGCGGCGACCTCGGCGTCGAAGCCGGGGCCGTTGTCGGTCACCGCGGTGGCGACCCAGCCCTCCTCGGGCGTGGCGCTGATCACGATGCGCCCGCCCTCGCGGCCGGAGAGCGCCTCGCGCGCGTTCTTGATCAGGTTCACCAGCACCTGGGTGAGCTGCTCGCGGTCGCCGACGACCAGCGGCAGCCCGGCCGGCAGCGCGAGCTCCACGGGGACGTCGCTCCCCGCGTAGAGGGAGGCGACCTGCGGGACCAGCTCACCGAGGTCGCACGGCGCGAGCTTGGGCTTCGGCAGCCGGGCGAACTGCGAGAACTCGCTGACGATGGTCTTCAGCCGCTGGACCTCCTCGAGGATCATCGAGGTCGACTCGTTGAAGATCTCCTCGAAGTCGGGGTGCTGCTTGCCGTAGACCTTGCGCAGCGTCTCGATCGACGTCTGGATCGGCGAGAGCGGGTTCTTGATCTCGTGGGCGATGCGCCGCGCGATCTCCTGCCAGGCCGCCAGGCGCTCGGCGGCGACCAGCTTCTGCTTGGAGTCCTTGAGGTCGGCGGTCATCCGGTTGAAGGCCTCGACCAGCTCGCCGATCTCGTCCTTCGCGCGCGCTCGCAGGCGCTGGTCGAGGTCGCCGGCTGCCACCGCGCCAGCGGCGTTCATCAGATCGCCGAGGCGGTGGCTCAGGCGCCGCCCGGCCAGGAGCCCGAGGAGCAGCGAGAGGAGCAGCCCGCTCCCGGCCACGCTCGCGGCGGTGAGGTTGATGGCGCGGAGCGTGGCGCGCAGGCTGTCGTCGGGGACGGCCAGCGTGACGCGGGCCGCCTCGCGCCCCTGCGGGTCCTTGAGGAGCAGCGTCTCCTGCGGGTAGGCCGCGTGGCGGGTCCAGTCGGCCGGGCCGGCGAGGACACGGCCGGCGACGTCCTGGATGCGCACCTCGGTGCCGCCGCGCAGGCGCAGGCGCCGCGCGAGCTCGGGCCCGAGGAGGCGGCCGCCCATCACCAGCGCGCGCGAGCCGAGCGGCGAGCGAGCCAGGCGCTGCGCCTCCACCGCGAGGTGCGTCGTCGGCTTGCCGCTGGAGAGGACGCGCTCGGGGAGCAGGAGCGCCTCGCGCACGGCCGCAGGGGTCTTGCCGAAGCGCGGGTCCACGTCGCCGATGCGGCCGGGGAAGTGGCCGGAGGCGAGGATCTCGCCCTTGGGCCCGAGCACGCAGAGCACGTCGAGCCCCCGCTCGCGCATCACGCGCGGGCCGCTGAGCGCGAGCTGGCGGAAGGTGTCGTCGTCGGGGCCGCCGTTCGCGAGCGCGATCAGGATGGGGCCGAGGAACTGATCCTCCGGATCGGCGAGCCGCTCGATCGCCTTGGTCACCTCCTCCTGCAGCGAGAGGTAGCGGCCCATCACCTCGACGCGGCCGTCGCGCAGCAGGCGGTCGAACTCCGCGCGCGACTCGCGCTGCACCAGCTCGCGGCCGACGAGGGTGGCCGCCACGATCGGCACCACGCTCGCCGCGGCGATGGTCAGCGTCAGCTTGGCGCTGAGCCTCATGGCCGACGGACCCAGTGCAGGTCAGCGTAGCTGATGAGCCCCGCCGCGCTGAGCCGCAGCCAGCCGAGGCGCGCGTCGTGGAAGACGCGCGGTCCGGTGTGGACCAGCGGGATCAGCGGGAGCCGCTTCATGAAGGCCGCGGCCTCCTTGGCGCCGCAGCTGCCCGCGAGGCAGCGGGCCGCGCCGGCGCGATCCCCGGCGGCGGCGAGCGCGGCCCCGAGCGCCACCGGTCCCAGCGGGACCTGCACGGGCTGCCGCCCCAGCGCGAGCTCGAAGCGGCCCTCGTCGAGGCGGGCCTGGTACTCCGCCCCCGGGCGCGCCTCGATGGTGGCCGCGATCCCCAGGCGGTCGAGGTCGGCGACCAGCTGCCCGGCGGCGACCGAGTCGTCGAAGCGGCTGGCGTCGACGAGCAGCGAGAGCTTGAGGCGTCCTCCCGAGGCGTCGGAGCGCATGGCGGGCTGGGCGGCGGCGACGCGGGCGAGGAGGCGGTTCGCGGCGGCGCGGTCGAAGGCCACGCGGGGCGGGCCTCCGCGCAGCAGCCGCGCGCAGACCGGCGAGTCGGCGATCTCGCTGCGCCCGAGGGTGGCGAGCCGTCCCAGCCGGCGCCGGTCGATCCCCTTCAGCAGCGCCAGGCGGAAGCTCGGGTCCTGCAGGTAGGGCTTGCCGCGGCCGAGGGCGAGGTAGACAGGGGCCTGCGCGGCGCCCTCGAGCTCGGCGGTGGCGTAGCGCGGCTTGCCGCCGAAGACCGCGGCGCCGTGCAGCGAGAGCTGCAGCGTCCCCACCTGGAAGGTCGCCACCTCGGCCGAGGCGCGGTCGAAGATCGAGAAGCGAAGCTCGTCGAGGTACGGCCGGCCCGCGAAGTGCGTCGGGTTGGCGCGGAGGACGATCGCGCTGGGCGTGCGCCCCTGCAGCTTGAACGGCCCGCTCCCGGCGAGGCCGCCCGCCCGCAGCTGCGCCGAGATGCCGGCCGCGGGCGCGGCGAGGAGCCAGGCCAGCGTCGGGGTCGCTCGCGTCAGGTGGAGGACCAGCGTGGCCGTGCCCTCCACCTCGATCGAGCGCACGGCGGCGAGGAGCCAGCCGCTCGGGCCTCGCTTCAGCCGGCGGAGCGAGGCGGCCGCGTCGGCCGCGGTGAGAGCGCGCGCGCCAGCGAGGACGCCTTGCCGGAGCTGCAGGCGCCAGCTCTTGCCGTCGACGGAGATCTCGGGCTGCCCCTCCACCAGGTGCGGCCGCGGGCGGCCGTCGGGCCCGAGGAGGAAGAGCGGATCATAGAGGAGCGAGACGAGCTGCAGCTCCGACTCGCGGGTCGCCAGCGCCGGGTCGAGGGTCACCGGCAGATCGGGGAGCGGCGCCGAGACCACGCCGCCGTAGGCCGGGGGGAGGAAGGCGCGGGCTGGCGCGGGGGCGAGCCCGACGAGCGCGAGGAGGAGGAGCGGCGCCCCGCGCCTGGCAGCCCTCGCTGGATCACCATCAGCGTCGTCACGCCGCCCTTCTGTCGGATCGCCGCGACCAGCTCCTGCTTGCCGTCGCCGTCGAAGTCGCCGTGGGTGAGGTCGGTGACCTGGCCGCCGAGGCTCGCGCTCCGCCAGAGCAGCCGGAGCTGCGCGCCGCCGCTCGCCGCGTAGACCAGCCGGTAGACGGCGAGCTGGTCGTCGGCCTCGGGGCCGTCGGCGCCGGTCGTCACCACCTCGAGGCGTCCGTTGTCGTCGAGGTCCACCAGGTCGAGCGCCGCGCCGACCCGCGGCCCCTGCAGGAGTGGCGCCGCCGTCTCGGCCGCGAAGAGCTGCAGCTGCCCGCCCGCGTCCACCAGGCCGAGGTAGCGCCGTGGGCCCTTGCGCCCGGCGATGGAGACCCCGCGGAGCGCATAGAAGGAGGCCGGGAGCTGCTTGTGCCACTCGGGCGCGGTGGCCGCGGGCTGCAGGGCGAGCGCCGAGGCGGCGAGGAGGTCCTGCCCGGGGAGCACACCGCCGAGGAGCAGGGGCGCGCCCTTGCCCGCTCCGTCGAGGAGCAGCGGATAGCCCGCGAGCTCCTTCTGGCTGACGAGGACCTTGCCGTCCGTGGAGAGCTCGGCGCCGCGCTCGAGCTCGCTCGAGCGAGCGAGGATCTCCGCGCGGCCGTCGCGGTCACGGTCGGCCAGGACGAGGGTGCCGAGCGCGCGCCTCGGCCGTACCGCCGCGAGCGGTCCCGGCAGCGGCAGCCTGAGCCCGCTGGTGAAGCCGCCCGGCTTGTGACGCAGCACCTCGACCGCGCGGGGCTGCAGCATCACCAGGTCCGTGCGGCCGTCGCCGTCCACGTCGCCCGCGGCGAGCGCGAGGGCCTCCACGCGCCCGAAGGTGACGCTGTGGTGCGAGAAGCGCACGGCCGAGGAGGTCAGGCTCCCCTGGAAGGCGCGCACCTCCGCGTCGGCGCGAACCGACGCGTGCAGGTGGCTCACCGAGCCGCGGTCGGGCTGCTGCAGGTCGCGCCAGAGCACGCGGTCGGTGCCGATCAGGTCGCCCTGCAGGTGCAGCTGCCCCTCGACGAGCGTCGCCTCGAGATCGAGCAGGAGCTCGTAGCCGCGCGCCCGCGCGGCGCGCTCGGACTCCTTGCCGCCCTTGCCGGCCAGCTCGCCGTAGCTGCGCAGGCCCTTGGCGGAGAGCTTGCCCTTGACGAGCTGGCGGAGCGCCTTGGCCAGCGCCTCGCTGACGCCCGCCCCCGGCCGCAGCGAGAGCGCGAGGTCGAGCCGCGGGAGCGGCCGTCCGGTCAGCGAGCGGTCCAGCTTGCCGTCGAGCTCCGCGACCAGCTCGTCGAGCGTGCCGGCGGGCGCCGCGCGCGGTCCGGCCGCGAGCAGCAGCGCGAGCACGAAGCAGCTCGCGGCGACCCACAGCCGGGGGGCAGCCAGCGACGGACCACGCGGGGGATGGGACGACACCTCTGGCACCTGGGCGCGCCTCAGCGAGCGAGGGTCCGGATCATCTCGAGGACCTCATCGCGGTAGTGCGAGAGCTTGGTCGCCTTGTAGGCGCCGTAGATGCCGCCGATCAGCGGCCCCGAGATGGTGCCGATGACCGGCAGGATGGAGGCGCCGAGCCCGAGGCCGGCGCCGCCGAGGACCACGTTCCCCGTCGAGAGGGAGTCGGCGAACTCCTGCATCTCACGCAGCAGCTGCTCGCGCTCGCTCGAGGTGAGCTGCGAGGCGCGCAGCATCTCGCCCCGGAAGTAGGCAACCTTCTTCTGGCAGGTCTCCTCCCGCAGGGTGGGGAGGTTGGGCAGCTTCTTCGGCAGCTTCGGCATCTCCATGGTCCGCTCCTTGGCCCGCTCGCTCCTCGGCCCGCTCGCTCGCCCGGGGCGAGCCGCGGGGCATGATAGGCGATCTGCCGCCTCAGGGCACGCCGGGGTTCATCAGGATCGTGCCGGGGTTCACCTGGTCCGGCGGCTTGGCCGTCTCCTTCGGCTCGGTGCCCTGCAGGAAGTACTCCTCGAGCACGTCGGTGGCGCCCTCGGGCGCGAGGAGCCCGGACTCGGGATCGATCCGCTGCACGACCACGCCGGGCGGCTGCTTGAACGGCAGCTTCGGCTTGCCGCGGAGCGCCTTCTGCATGAAGCGCACCCAGATCGGCAGCGCGGCCTGCCCGCCGGTCTCGCCTCGTCCGAGCGGCCGCGGCGTGTCGAAGCCCACCCAGACCACCGCCACCAGCTGCGGCGTGAAGCCGACGAACCAGGCGTCCTTCTGATCGTTCGTGGTGCCGGTCTTGCCGGCGATCGGGCGCCCGAGGCGGAGCGCCCGCCGGCCGGTGCCCTCCTGCACCACGCTCTGCATCAGGCTGCTGACGAGGAAGGCGAGCTCGGGGCGCAGCGCCTGGCGCGGCTCGGGGCGCTTCACCGGCTGGTTGCCGACGCGCAGGATGTACCGCGGCGCCACCCGCCGCCCGCCGTTCGCGAGCGCGGCGTAGGCGACCGCCAGGTCGAGCGGCCGCACCGAGGAGCTGCCGAGCGCGAGCGTGAGGTCGAGCTTGCTCGCGGGCGGCAGCGCGATCCCGAGGCCAGTGGCCAGGCGCTGCACCGGGTCGAGCTTGATCGCCTCGAGGAGCTTGGCGGTCACCGTGTTGATGGAGAAGGTCAGCGCCTGGCGCAGGCGCACCGGCCCGCGGAAGACGCCGTCGTAGTTCTTCGGCTCCCACTTGCCGAAGACGACCGGCGTGTCGTCGAGCACCGAGGCCGCGGTGAACTTCCCCGAGTCGAGCGCCGCCGCGTAGATGAACGGCTTGAACGCGCTGCCTGGCTGCCGCTCGGCGCGGAGCGCGCGGTCGAAGTCGCCCGGGTGGAACTCGTAGCCGCCGACGAGCGCCAGCACCTCGCCCGTCTCCGGGTCGAGCGCGACGAGCGCGGCCTGCGGCCCGCCGTCGAAGCGCAGCTCGCCCTGCTCGCCCTCCGCGCGCACCCAGATCAGGTCGCCCTCGGCGAAGCGCTTGGACGCCACGTGCCCCTGCGGGTTGTAGCGCTCGTCCTCGTGCAGGTTGACCTTGCCCTGGTGGCTGCCGAGGTTGACGGTGAGCTCCTCGGCCTCGTCGTCGACCTTCGCCACCACCGCCTGGTAGCGGCCGCCCTCCTTCAGCTCGCCCTGCTTCGCCGCGAGCCTGGCCAGCGTCTGGGTCAGCCGCTTGCCCTTCAGCGCGGCGACGCGGCGCCGGAAGCCCTGCCGCGCGTCGAGCGCCGAGAGCCCCCAGCGCACGGCCTCGCGCGCCGCGACCTGGAGCTTCGCGTCGAGCGCGGTGTGGACGGTGAGGCCGATGGTGGCGAGGCGCTCCTCGCCGTGGGTGGCGACCAGCTCACCGCGCACCACGTCCATGTACTCGGGCGCCTCGTTGAAGTAGGGGCGCGTGCTGCGCACCACCTTGATCGGCTGCTCGGTCAGGCGCCGCGCGTCGGCCTCGCTGATCATCCCCAGCTTGGCCATGCGGCCGAGGACGTAGCTCTGCCTCCGCTTGGCGGCCTCGGGGTGCTTGAAGGGTGAGAGCCGCTCGGGCGACTGCGGCAGCCCGGCGAGGAGCGCGAGCTCGCCGAGGCCCACCTTGTCCACGTCCTGCCCGAAGAAGAAGCGGCTCGCCTCCTGCACGCCGTAGCGCCCGTGGCCGTAGTAGATCTCGTTCAGGTAGAGGAAGAGGATCTCCTCCTTGGAGAGCTCGCTCTCCAGCTTGCGCGCGAGGATGACCTCCTGCAGCTTGCGCCGCATGGTGCGCTCGGGCGAGAGGAAGACCGTCTTCACCACCTGCTGGGTGATCGAGCTGCCGCCCTGGACGAAGCGGCCCGCGCGGACGTTGGTGAGGAACGCCCGCAGCATGCCCACGTAGTTGAGGCCCCCGTGCTTGAAGAACTCCGCGTCCTCGGCGGCGACCACCGCCTGCACCATCCGCTTC
>JAKLHH010000979.1 GCA_022710245.1 Myxococcota bacterium | reverse complement strand
CGGCGCCGCGACAGCTCGCGGAAGCAGGCGCGCCGTCCGGCCCGCACAGCAGGCAGCAGGTGCGGCGGCAGGTCGGCGAAGAAGTGGAAGCGCGTGCTCGCCCGCCACTCCTGCCCCATGAAGAGGCAGGGGATCGCCGGGTGGAGGAGCAGCAGCGCGGTCGCCGCCTCGACGAGCCGCGGGTCCGCGAGCCGGTCGAGGCGCTCGCCGAGGTAGCGGTTGCCGACGGTGTCGTGGTTCTCGAGGTAGCTCACCACCGCGTCCCAGCGCGCGGGCGGCTCGGCCTCGCCGCGAGGCCGCCGGTGGTGTGCGCTGTAGCGCCCGCGGAAGGCGAAGCCCTCGCCGAGGCAGCGCACGAGCTCCGCCTCTGGGGCGCCGAAGTCCTGGTACTCGCCGTGACGCTCGCCGGTGAGGAGCGCGTGGGTCGCGCGCTGGTGGTCGAAGTTGAGCTGCGTGAGGTGCACCACCGAACCGGTCTGCTCGAGGAGCGATGGCTCGTTGTCGACGGACTCGAGGAGGAAGGTGAAGCGGCGCCCCGGCGCGAGCGTCGCCTCCACTGCCTCCACCATGCGGCGGAGGTGCAGGGCGCGGTGCTCGCGCGGCACCGCGTGGAAGGCGTCGAGGCGCAGCCCGTCGACGCGGTAGGCGCTCGCCCAGACCGCGGCTACCTCGGCGAAGTAGCAGAGCACCGGGGCGGCGGCCCAGTTGATCCCCGAGGACCAGGCGGTGGGGCGGTCGGGACGGAAGCAGGCCGGCGCCAGGCCCCACATGGCGTTCCCCTCGGGGCCAAAGTGATTGGTGACGAGGTCGAGGATCACCGCGAGCCCGCGGCGGTGGCAGGCCTCGACGAGTCGCTGCAGCTCGGCCGGGCTGCCGTAGGGCGCGTGCGGCGCGCAGTGGAAGGTGCCGTCGTAGCCCCAGCCACGCCGGCCCGGGAAGGCGGCCAGCGGCATCAGCTCGAGCGCGGTGACGCCGAGGCGGGCGAGGTGATCGAGGCGCGCCTCGACGCCGGCGTAGGTGCCCGCCTCGCTGAAGGTGCCCACGTGGAGCTCGTAGACCACGAGCTCCCCCGGCGGAACGCCGCACCAGCTCTCGTCCCACTCACGACGGAGCTCGACGACCTCGCTGGGGCCGAAGACGCCGTCCGGCTGCCAGCGCGAGGCCGGGTCTGGCAGGCTCGCCGGGCCGCCGTCGCGCGCGAAGCGATAGCGCGTGCCGGGACCGGCGCCCGGGACGGCGAGGGTGAAGAAGCCGTCAGCGGCGGGCGCCATCGGGAGGCGTCGCTCCACATCGTCCAGGGCGACGAGCTCGACGCGCGTGGCCCCTGGCGCCCAGACCTGGAAGGTGACCCCGCGCTCCTCGAGGCGGGGGCCGAAGCGGAAGCTCTGCGAGACCATGCGAGGTGGAGTATCACGTCCGGGCCAGAGTGCAACGCGGTCGCGGTCTAGTCGGTCTAGTCGGCCTGCGACGCGGCCAGGAAGGTCTCCAGACGCTCACGCATGGCCAGGCGGTCGGCCCAGCCTCGCAAGTAGCCGAGGTCGAGGGTGTCGCGCGTCGCCTCGATGACCGTCTCCAGATCGAAGGTGTCCTTCGGCCTGAAGGCGACGAGCTTCAGCAGGATCAGGTCCTCGGGCGACAGCACCGGGACCTGCAGCCCGCTGACCTCGAAGACCCTGGCTCGCCGCAGCGCCTCTTGCTCGAGCTCGCTCTGGGCGAGCAGGAGGTCGAGCGCCACTGGCGCTGCGCCGTCGGGCGGCAGCAGGCGCAGGAAGCCACCCTCGAGGAGCTCCCGGGCGCTGGCCCCGGCCTCGGCATCCAGCACGTACCCCTCCGCCCGGGCCGCGTCGAGGAGTGCGTCGACAGCCGACCCCGTGACGTCCACCACGAGATCGAGATCCTGCGTGACGCGTGGCTGCCCCCAGATGATCACCGCCAGGCCGCCCCCGAAGGCGCCACGGACACCGACCCGCCGAATGAGCGCGAGCGCCCGCTGGAGCGCGTCTTCGAGGGGGCCGCCGATCACGCGCTGCACCCGAGGAGCTCGCGCAGCCGCCGCTGCAGCTCGCGATGCCCACGTGCGTCTCGCTCGCGGCCTCGCAACCAGGGTGGGGCGAGGGCGCGCTCTGCGAAGTCACGCCGCGCTGCCTCCGCGAGGCGCCAGCTGTCCGCGGTCATGGCATCGGCCAGCAGGAAGCGCTCCTCGGCGGTGGCAGGACTGAGCAGGGAGCGGCGCATCCACTCCAGTATACCCGCGACCCCTGGCGGGGTGGCTACCCGACTTGTGCTCCGGCCGGGCCAGGAGTCCCCAGCGGCGCCCCGCCGCGTCGCGAAGTGCCGGAGATAGCGGCGGCCGAAACGTGGCACCCGGCTTGCTGTGTCCAAGTAAAACACCGCAGAGAGCACCCATGGTCCGACGCATCGCGATCCTCTCGTGCCTCGCCCTGACCGCGACCGCTTGCGGCGGCGAGACGACCTTCGGGCCTGGCGACCGCAGCGACGGCGGTGGCACCCCGTTCAAGGACACGGGCGGCGTCCCGCTCACCGAGGCTGGCCTCAAGCCGATGCCCGACCTCGGCAGCTGCGGCGGCCAGACGATCCCGATCAAGCTCGTGCAGAAGGGCGACGTCCCCGATCTCTTCCTCGTCGTCGATCGCTCCGCCTCGATGATGCTGCCGATCGACCTCTTCAACTGGGCGAAGGGCTCCAAGTGGGACGTGATGCGGACCACCCTCTCGTCGCTGGTCTCCACCTACCAGAGCAACATCCGCTTCGGGCTCAGCCTCTTCCCCTCGGGGGGCGGCGACGGGTGCGGCGCCGGCAAGATCGACGTGCCGCTCGCGGCGAGCACCTGGCAGTCGGTGCAGCAGGCGCTCCAGGTCGGCCCCGACGGGAACACGCCGAGCCACACCACGCTCGCCGCGGTGCGCGGCTACCTCCCGACGGTACCCGTCGCCAAGTGCGGCCGCTTCGCGCTCCTCGCGACCGACGGTCAGCCCAACTGCGGCGCGACGGAGGACAGCGACATGGGGCCGGACACCCTCGCGGAGGTGCAGAAGCTGGCGGCGGCCGGGACCAAGGTCTTCATCCTCGGGTTCGGCGACATCGTCGCCGGCAACCCGGGGCTCCTCAACCAGCTCGCCGAGGCGGGCGGCGTGCCGAACCCGAAGCCGCCCTTCAAGTTCTACGCGGCGACGAACCAGACGGAGCTGCAGTCGGCGCTCTACGCCATCGCCGGCGGCATCGTCCCGCCGCCGTGCACCTACGCGCTCACCGCCAAGCCCGAGGATCCCGAGAGCGTCACGGTCACCTTCGACGGCGTGCCGGTGCCGAGGAGCAAGTCCAGCACAGCGGGCTGGAACTACACGAGCAGCGGGGCCGAGATCACCTTCTTCGGCGCCGCCTGCGACCAGCTCCGCGCCGGCTCGGTCAAGCAGGTGAAGTTCCTCTTCGGCTGCAAGGGGCCGGTCATCGAGTAGGCCCTCGCTCGCTGCTGCGAGTCAGCCCCCGCAGCCGATCCGCTGGGTGCTCAGCGCCACGTCGTCGATCCAGAGCACGACCGGCGTGCTCAGGTAGAGGTCCGCGATCCCCACGCTGATGGACTCGTAGCCTCCGGCGGCGAGGGTGTTGACCGGCGCCTCGGTGCCCGCGACGTGCTGGTCGTTGACCCAGAGGTCCATCGTCCCGGCCGCCCCCAGCGAGACCCCCATCTCGACGCAGATCCAGCGCTCGCGCTCCAGCGGCGGGGAATCCTCCATGTTGAAGACGTTGCCGTAGTAGGCGTTGGGCCGGCCGTCGGCT
>JAKLHH010000978.1 GCA_022710245.1 Myxococcota bacterium | reverse complement strand
GCGGGCGGGGAAGGCGACCGGGAAGACGAACCAGCGACGGTAGGCGCCGATCCCGGGGAGCGCGGTCACCCTCGCGGCTGCCCCGCCCACGTCGGCGGCGAAGCGGAGGATGCTCGGCGGACAGGTGACCGAGGTGCTGCCCATGTCTCCGCTCCGCTTGACGTCGCACTGCTTCAGCATCGGCGCCGCGTCATAGCCGTAGTCGCGCGCCGTCACCCGTGAGAGGAGCTCGGGGAAGCCGACCTGCAGCTGGCTCGCCGGGCCAGGGTTGCCGAAGGTGTAGCGCACGTTGCAGAGGACGAGCGGCTGGTCGGCCGCGAGCTCAGGGTCCCAGAACGGCACCAGCGTCACCGTCTCGGCCTTCATGGAGATGCTGGCGTGCTGGCGCATCACCACGTGGGTGACGCGACCGCGCTCGTCGAGGACCTCCTTGACATGGGCGCCGTCGGCGCGCGCGGCGCGCTCAGTCGCCGCGAGGAGGAGGAGCGTGGTCAGGAGGAACCGCCTCGAGGACCGCATGAGTCACCTCCCCCCCGCGAGCTTCTGCTGCAGCTTGCGGGCGACGTCCCGCAGGGTCTTGTCCCGGTCCCCGGCCGCGACCTTCAGCGCCGCCCGCACCTCCGGCGTGGAGCGCCCGATGGCCGCCAGGGCCTCCAGCACCGTCAGTCGCGTCGGCGCGGAGCGCTTGCTCGCCGCTGCCGCCGCGAGCGTGGGCAGCGCTGCCTCTCCCATCCCCGCGAAGACGACCCGCACCGCCGCCCGGGCGCCGTCGACCACGGCCTGCGCGCTGGTCGCCTCGGAGCGGCGCGCCTCCTTCTCCATGGCGACGAGGTAGTCGAGGAGGGCGCCGATGGCCGGCACCGCCGCCGCGCCGAGGCCCTGGAGGGCCCGCAGCCCCGCGACCGGGCAGTCGAGCTCCGGGTCACGGTCGTCGGCCCACTCGACGCGCAGGCTCCTGCGCGCCGCCGCGAGGATCGGCGGCGGAGTCGCGGCGACCCGCCAGAGGGCCCGCGCGGCCTCGGGCAGCCTGGCGCAACCCGGCTGCCCGGCGGCACGGGCGAGGAGCTTGCCCAGGGCAGGGCCCGCCTCGCGCGCCGCCGGGCCCGCCGCCGCGAGGAGAGCGAGCGCCGCGACGACGACCTCGTCGCTGCTGTCCCGCAGTCGCTCGATCAGCACGGGGACCGCGCGGGCACGATCGAGGCTGGCGAGCGCGCGCACCGCCTCCAGACGAACCGCCTCAACCGGGTCGGTGCCTCGCTTCAGCAGGGCTGGCACCGCGCTCCGCGCCGAGGTCCCGAGGCGGCCGAGGCTCCTCGCGGCACCGCCGCGCACGTCCTCCCCCTTGTCGCCGAGAGCGGCGATGAGGGCAGAGACCAGCTCCGGCGAGGCCGTGCATGCAGCCGCGCCCCTCGCGGCGGCGGAGCGAACCTCCGGGCTCCGATCGCGCAACCCCTCTAGGACAGCGCGGGCCGTGCGCGCGTCCCGCGGCGCGACCAGGGTCAGCGCCGCGAGCGCAGCCGGCCGGGCGTTGCCCCTGGCCGTGGCCAGCGTCGCCAGGGCCTCGGCGGCGGTCGCGGCGCTCGAGCCCAGCTCGCCGAGCAACGAGGCGCAGCGAACCCGCAGGGGCTCCCGCGGATCCTTGAGACCAGCGATCAGCGCCGGCAGCGCCGCCGCGCCGAGATCGCCGAGCGCCGCCACGACGGCGTCCCCGAGCACGCCCTTCTCGGCCAGGGCCGAGACCAGCGGCGGTCCGGCTCCCGCGGCGGGCGGCCCCACGCGCCCCAGCACCCAGACGGCCAGGAGCTTCACCCGCGGATCCGCGTCGTGGAGCGCGGCGACGAGCTCGGGGACGGCTCCGACCGCCGCCGGGCCAAGTCGCGCGAGCGCGTCGAGGGCGGTGCGCCGCACGAGCACGCTGGAGTGCTTGAGCGCGGGCGTGATCGCGGGCACTGCCTCGTGGCCGAGCGCCATCACGCGCGCGAAGAGCTCGCCGCGATCGCGCTCGCGGGAGGCGACCTCGAGGAGCCGGGGGAGCACGGCCGCGGTCGGCGGCCAGTCGAGGAGGTCCCGATACGGAGACCCCGCGGTGCGGACCCGCCGCTCCGTGACCCGCGCGCGCTCCTCGCGGGTCAGGAGGCTCCAGCGCTCGCGCAGGAGACGGAAGGCGGCCTCGCGGACGGCCTTGCTGCGATCCTCGGTCAGCGGGACGAGCGCCGCGACCAGCGGCCGATCGGCGAGCCGGACCAGCGCGAGCACGGCGGCCGCGCGGGCGCGGAGGACCGCCTTCGAGCTCTGCAGCGCCGCCAGCGCGCGCTGCGGCGCGCCGGTGAGCGTGCGCCCGAGGAGCAGCGCCTCCTCGGCGGCCAGCGCCAGCTCGAGGTCGGGAGCGCCGGCCGCGGTCCGCAGCGCCGCGACCGCCGCCGCCGGAGGCCCGAGCCGGCCGAGGAGGAAGGCGGCGTGACCGCGCGCCGTGGTCCGCGCGCCCTCGTCGCCGAGGACCTTGACCAGCTCGGCGGAGATCTCCGGCGTCCGTCCGAGGCCGCGCGCGGCCGCCTCGATCGACTCGCGCTTCTTCTCGGCGAGCAGCACTGGCAGCGCCTGCGCGGGCGCGACCTGCGCCAGCACGGCGAGGAGGCGGGCACGCCCGCCGCGCTTCGTCGCCGGGAGCACGGCGAGGAGGGCAGGCGCCGTCTCGGGCCCGAGCTTCAGCAGCGCCTGGGCGGCGGTCTCAGCGATCAGCCCGCCCAGCTTCTCCTCGCCGAGCAGCCGGGCCAGCGCCGGCGCGAGGGGCAACGCCGCCTTGCCGCGCTCGCCGATCGCGTGGACGGCGATCGCGCGGACGCGCGGCTCGCGGTCGGCGAGCGCCTTCAGGAGGAGCGGGTGCACCTTCGCCGGCTCCAGCGCCGGTCTCGCGAGGAGCGCGACCGCCGCGCTCCGCAGCTCGGCGCTCGGGTCCTTCAGCGCCGGGAGGAGCCTCGGCAGGGTCTCGGCGCTGACGGTGCCGACGCCGAGGCGCTCGAGCTCCTCCACGCGGGCGCGGGTCGGATCCAGGGCGGGCCGCTCACCCGACGCGAGCCTTGGCTGAGCGAGACCAGCGACGAGGGCCAGGGCAGCGAGGCCCAGGCGGATGAGGTCATGACGGGGCCTGGCTCCCTGCTCCACGGTAACGCTCCTGGCTATCACGGGGACGGAGACAGTCTGCCCGAGGCCGGGTCGGAGAGGCAAGCCGCTCGAGTTGCTCGAGTTGATGCTCAGAGCTTCTTGCCCAGGTAGCCCTTGATGTAGGGGTCGTTGTTCGGCGCCTCCCAGTCGACCCAGAAGGTCAGCGTCGAGCCGTCCAGCGAGATGTTCCGCTTGCCCTTGCCGCCGAACTTGCAGACGTAGGTCTTCACCTTCTTCTGGATCGCCGCCTTGGCGTCGGCGTCGTCCCTGCACATGCTCCACATGTTGTCTGGCACCAGCGCACAGTAGCCGGAGGGGCTCCTGTGCAGCTTGCCGTCGAGCCGCTTGTTCACCTCGCCCTGAAAGGAGGCCCAGTCGATGCTCGCGTTGAGCGAGCTGCCGCACTTCTCGTTGGCCTTCTTGACGTGGGGCGCCAGGTACCCGTCCTCCTGCTTCATGAACTGCTTCTCGCGTAGCGAGTACTCCGCCCCCGCGGGTCCGGCGACGAGGACGAGGGTGCTGACGACGGTGACGACGCTGACGACGACGATGGATGTCCGTGCTCTCATGGGCGCCTCCTCTGGCGGGTTGTGTTGCTGTGGTCCGTAGCAGCGATCGGGCCAGCCCGAGGTGGCGTGAGGACA
>JAKLHH010000977.1 GCA_022710245.1 Myxococcota bacterium | reverse complement strand
CAGCTGGCCAGCGCCCCGTTGACCGAGCGGCGGACCACACCGAGCGACCTCGCCAGCATCTCCTGCGTGAGCGGGCTGGAGATGACGAGGTCGGTTTCCTGCTGCTCACCGTAGAGCTCGCCGAGCGTGAGGAGCAGATCGGCGGTGCGCTCCTCGACGGTGGCGAGCAGGCGCCGCTCGACGCGGTCGGCGAGCAGCAGCCGGGCGGCGAAGCGCCGGGCCTGCTCGGCCACCGCTGCGGAGTGCGTGCGGAGGTACTCCATATAATCAGCGGCCGGGATCAGCCGCAGCTCGACCCGCTCCAGCGCGGCCACGCTGGTCAGCGAGGGGACGTGCTGGAGCAGCTCGACCTCCCCGCACACCATCGGCGCCCGGGAGAGCTCGACCAGCAGCTCGCGGCCCTCGGGACCCCGCCGGAACACGCGCACGGCGCCGCTGGTGATGACGAGGACGTGACTGAGCGGCGCCCCCTCCTCCACCAGCACCTCACCGGGCATGCAGCGGAAGACCTCGTAGCGCCTCGCGAGCTCGAGATAGCTCGGGCGCGTCCGGGCGGCAGCCTGCGGCTCTGGCTTGTACAGTCTGGCGAGCTCCATCGTCTTCCTCGCTGCCCTGCTCGGGCGCTCTGCCGGTCCTCCCGGCGGTTACGGCTCTCCTGGGACTGATGTCCCGGACACCGCGCGTTAGAGCAAGGGACGGACCAGAAGACGAGCACGCAAGCTCAGACGCGAGGAGTGGCATTTCTCAATAGTTGCAAAACGAGGCAGGAGAGGTCTCGGTGGGGGAGCTACGCAGGTGTGGAGAATGATCCCACCAGCGCCGAGGTGGCGGATCCGGCGCCCTGGCTAACCTGTTGTTTCCGCGTCGCCGGCGTGGGACGACGCGCACCTCATGACATCAGAACTCGGACGCAGCGGCAGCCGAGCTTGCCCTTCAGGCCCCGGACACCGCTTCGCGGGCGGAGCTAGCGGGAGCCGAGCTTGTTCTGCAGGGCCGAGAGCGCGTTGCTCGCCTCGACCAGGCGGTCGGCGATGATCAGCCGGAGGGCGGCCTGGAGATCACCCAGCGCCTGCTTGCGGCGTCCCTCGTCGAGCGAGCGCACGCGGGCCTCGACGCGCCGGAGCTTGCGCTGGACGAACGGCTGATCGATGGCGAACGCTGCCGCCTGGCGCTCGAGCTCCTCGACGGGCGCGGCCGTCATCGCCTGGCGTGCCCTCGACAGGGCCCCGTCGAAGGCCGCGCTGTCGCCGGGCCAGAGCCCCTTGCGCCGGGCGCTCACCGCCGCGCGCTCGATCCGGGCGCGCAGCGAGGCCAGGTTGAGCCCGGGGGGACTGGACGGCGGACGCGGCGCGCGCACCGTCTTCGGCTTGCGGGGCGGCCTCCTCGGACCGCTCGAGGCGCCGGACGCCGCGTCCGGGTGGCCGGACGCCCCGTCGCCAGCGGGGCCGCTCTCCGGCAGCGCGAGGTCGCGGTGGTGAGGAGCGGGCTCCGCGCCTGCGTCGAGGCTGGTGACGACCGGCCCGTGCCCGGCGTCGAGCCTCCCGGCCGGCGGCGCCGCGTCCGGTCGCAGGCCGATCCAGAGCGCGCCCGCTCCGCCGAGCAGGATCGCGACCACCCCGAGCCCCCAGAGCAGCCGGCCCGGCCGGCCAGGCGCCCGCGGCGCCGGGCTCTCGCGCTCGGCCGTCGGTCCCTCGGCGGGGTCGGTGGCCAGCACCTGGCGGAGCACCAGATCATCCACCCGCTCCGGCGCCTGGGGCAGCAGCTCCAGCGTGCTCACCCGCGCCAGCTCGACCAGCGGCGGCTTCGGCTCGGGCTCGAGGACGAGCGGCGGTCCGGCCGGCGCCTCGGCGCGCGACAGCGCAGCCTTCGCCGTCCGCGGCACCGGGCCGGTCGCGCCTGGCTCCGCCGGGGCCAGCTCCACTGCCCGGCGCGGCGCGCCGCGCGGATGGAGGTCCTGCGTCTTCAGCAGGTCGGCGCTCGGCGGATCGTCGCCCTCCTCGGTCTTCCGCAGCGCCAGGTCCAGCTCGCCCTGATCGGCCCGCAGCGCCGCCGTCGCGCTCCGCGCGCTCCGCGGCGCCGGGCTGACCTCCTCGACGATCGTGGCCGGCAGGCGCTCGTCCTCGGGCTGCGCCGCGAAGTGCGCGGCGAAGAGGCGCTCGAGGTCGGAGGCCGCGAAGGGGCGCCGCTGCAGGAACGCGCGTAGCTGATCGCCGAGCAGGGCGGCGTCGCGCGTGCGCATCGCCGGGTTGCGCGCGAGCGCGCCGCTGACGACGTCGTCGAGGACGGCGGCCTCGGGCACCAGGCGCGAGGGGAGCACGTCGCGCGGTTCGAGGACCCCGAGGATCACCTCGTCGCCCGTCTTGCCTCGGTTGAAGCGCTCGCCCGTCAGCAGCTCGTAGAGGATCAACCCGGCCGCGTAGATGTCGACCCTCGGGGTCAGCGGCATGCCGGTCAGCTGCTCGGGGGCGAGGTACTGGGGCTTGCCCTTGACCAGACCCACCTGGGTCTCCGCCCGCGCCAGCTCCGGCGCCTTGCAGATCCCGAAGTCCCCCAGCTTGAGGTGGCCGTCGCGGGTGACGAAGACGTTCTGCGGGCTGACGTCGCGGTGAATGATCGGCGGCTGCCGCCGGTGGATGTAGGCGAGCGCCTCCGCCAGCTGGCTGACGATGTAGGCCGCCGCCGCCGGTGGCAGCGGTCGCGACGTGCGCGCCTGCTGCAGCTGGTAGAGGTCGCAGCCGTCGACGTACTCCATCACCATGTAGAAGGCGTCGTCGACGCGACCGAAGTCGTAGACCGCCACGATGGCCGGGTGCGAGAGCTGCGCGGCGATGCGCGCCTCGGCGATGAAGTCGTCGATCCGGTGCACGTCGGAGCGGCTCTCCGGGCGCAGCAGCTTCAGCGCGAGGCGCTTGGTGAACCCGACGGTGCCCTGTCGCTCGGCGAGGAAGACCTCGCCCATGCCGCCGGCGCCGAGGCGCCGGAGCAGCCGGTAGTCCCCGACCTGGCGACGCTCAGGGGAGCTGCGCGACATCGTCGTTTCGCCGCAGCGTGACCGCGAGCGGCACAGCGACCGCCGTGGCCACCACGACGCCCACCGTGACCCAGACCCACCAGCGACGGTGCCAGGGAGGAGGCGCCGCCTGCGATGGCGGCGGCGTGGCCTGCGGGAAGAGTCGCTCCGCCAGCGCGGGCGCCCGCGCGTGGATCACCGCCAGCTCCCCCTCCAGGGTCTCCTCGACGCTGACCACCAGCAGTCTGGGCTCGAAGACCCGCAGCTCGAGGAGGTGCACCGATCCCACCCCGGCGAGGGCTCCGGCCACCACCGAGCCCGCCGCCAGCTGCTGGCCCAGCTCGCGGGCGCAGGCCTCCCGCTGCTCCGCCCGCCGGCTGGCGCAGGCGGGGATCGCCGAGGCGGCCCGGCCGACCTGGCGACCGTGCAGGACCAGGGCGCCAGTGCGGGCGTGGATCGCGTCGGCGAGCGCCTCGCGGACGTCGCGCACCGGAGGCGCTGGGTCCCCCACCCCCTCCAGGTGGAGCACGACGGTGCGAGGGGCGGGGCCACGGCGCGCCGCGCCATGGGCGGCGCACCCCGTGACCAGCATGGCGAAGAGGAAGAGCGACGCGCGAGGAGCGAGCACCGGCGATCTCCGGCGGACAGTATACTTCAGAATTCGCAGCGCCGCACAGGTCGGGCGGTCGTCCCAGGCTCCGCCTTAAGGACCAGGCGCCGTCGAGGCCACTGAGGCCCGCTGGGTGAGACTCCGGCATGCTTGGGTGCGCAGAGATGCAGGGCGACGGCGCGTGGG
>JAKLHH010000976.1 GCA_022710245.1 Myxococcota bacterium | reverse complement strand
GCGGCGTGCAGAGGCGCGGCCCCCGCCCGGCGCGAAAACGTCCCCGCTCCGCTCACCCTCGCCGCGGCCCGCCTCATAGAGCCGACGCCGCCTTGCACCCCTGGCGCGTGCGATGCACCGAGGCGGGCGCATGGCTGGCGAGGAGCCCGAGGCGAAGCGCGATGGGGGCGTCCCCGGCCTCATCCCGGAGCGTCCCGAAGGGACGCAAGGACGGGGCGGCCTCGAGCGCACGCGGCGCTACGGCACGCTGGCGTTCCTCATCCTCTTCGTGGCGGTGGCGGTGCTCTTCATCGCCACCATCGCGTCCACGCTCGCCGCGATCCTCCTCGGCGCCATCCTGGCGGCGGTCGCCTCGCCCCTGCAGGTGCGGATCCGGCGGCGGCTGCGCGGGCGGAGCTGGGCCGCCGCCACCATCACCGTGCTGGTGGTCCTCGCCTTGCTCCTGCCGATCGGCGGGCTGGTCTTCGCGCTGGTCGAGCGGCTCGCCGACGCGCTCGGCAGCCTGAGCGCGCACGGCTGGTTCACCAGCGCCAGGTGGAACAGCTTCCTCGGCGAGCACCCGCGGCTCGCGCGCGTGCTGCCCTCGAACCTCGGCGCGCAGGTCGCCTCGGGGATCCGCTTCGTCGCGGGCTCGCTGCCGGGCGTCCTCTCCGGGCTCGCCAACCTCGGCATCGCGCTCTTCCTCGTCACCATCGCGACCTACTACTTCCTCCGCGACGGCGACTGGATCCTCGCGCGCGTCGAGCACGCGCTGCCCCTCGAGCCGCGCCACACCCGCGCCATCCTCGAGGAGTTCCGCCGCGTGGGACGGGCGGTCGTCTTCGGCACGGTGGGCACCGCGCTGCTGCAGGGGCTCACCGCCGGGATCTGCTACTGGGCGGTCGGGCTCCCGCAGCCGCTCCTCCTCGGCGCGCTGACCGCGGTCGCGGCGCTGGTACCGGTCGCCGGCACCTCGCTGGTCCTCGTGCCCGCCGCGATCTACCTCGCCGCGGTGGGCCAGCTCGCGCGCGCGCTGCTCCTCGCCGGCCTCGGCCTGGTGCTGGTCGGGGTGATGGACAACATGGTGCGGCCGCTCCTCAACCGCCGGGGCCTCGAGCTCCACCCGCTGCTCGCCTTCCTCGGGCTCTTCGGAGGCCTCGCCACCTTCGGCTTCAGCGGGCTCTACCTGGGGCCGCTCGCGGTGGCGCTCTTCGTCGCGGTGGCGCGCATCTACGAGGCGGAGCTGGCGCCCGCGGCGGCGGTCGCGCCGCGCCCCGCCGAGCGCCCACCCGCCTCCACGCTCGGCAGCTCGCTCGCGGAGGCCCTCTCCCGCGGCCTGCGCCGCGCCCGCTGAGGCGCGGGGTGGCGCTCAGGGAGCTGCCCCGCTGGCCCTCGTCGTTTCAGCGAGGAAGCGGCGACGACGGCACGCCTTGCCGATCCACGCCAGCGCGCCCGAGCAGCCGACCACGGCGACCGTGAAGGAGAAGTAGACGGCGAACTGAGCATAGATCGTGTCGCCCCCGCGCGCGATCAGGTAGCCCTCGCGATCGAGGAAGCGCGCGAACGCCCACGAGCTCAGCAGCGCGAGCGTGACGAAGACCACGTGCAGCGCGGACCCGAGCCTGGTCGGCCCTCGCCGCGCGTAGTCGAGCTCGCAGTCGATGCAGCGGTGATGGTCGTCGCTGGGTCGGTGCTCATGACAGAGCGGCCGTCCGCAGCGCGGACAGCGAACCCCCACCGGAGCACCGCAGAGGCAGCAGCGAGTCGGATCGAAGGTCATGGCAACCTCGGGACGCATGTCATGCGATCAGGGTGACAGGAGGCGCGCGTAGGGAAACGCTATTCGGCGGCGGGTGCGTAGCTCGTCGCGCGCTGGAGCTCGCCCCATGAGATCACCAGCCGTTGCAGGTCCCCGATCCAGCGCCGGCTGAAGGTGCGCGCACCCGGGCGCGCCCGCGTGTGCCGCGCCCGCTGAGACGCCGCTCAGTCCGCGTCGCACCAGCGAGACACGGATCACGTCCGCCCCTCACGTCCGCGTCGCACCCTCACGTCCGGCGTCGCACCCGAGACACGGATCACGTCTGCCCCCCCTCTCACGTCCGCGTCGCACCAGCGAGACACGGATCACGCCCGCCCGCGCGCTGAGCCGTGCCGCGTGCGTGCCCTGGAATGCCGGAGCCCCGCTCCCGTACAATCACTCGCCAGCAACCCCAAGGAGCTCGCCGTGCCCAGCCGTAGCCTGCTCGTCGCCCTCGTCCTCGGCCTCGCCGCGCCCGCCGCCGCCCAGACGGCTGGCGCCGGCGGCTGGCTCGGCTTCAGCACCCTCGACAGCCTGCTCGGTCCCCGGGTCTGCGAGGTGGTCAAGGGCGGCCCGGCGGCCGCCGCTGGGTTCAAGCTCGGGGACGCCGTCGTCGAGGTCGGCGGGGTCGCGGTGCGCTCGACCAGCAGCCTCGGAGAGGAGCTGCTCAAGAAGCGGGCAGGGGACGCCTTCAAGGTCTCCGTCTCGCGCAAGGGCAAGCGCCTCACCCTCGGCCTCACCGCCGTCGAGCGCGCGCAGGGGCTCGCGGCGGCGAAGAAGGCCTGCGAGGCGAAGGACGCGGCGGGCTGCACGGCAGAGGCGGCCTTCGTGGGCGCCGGCGAGGGCGTCCCGCGCGACGAGAAGCTCGCGCTGGAGCTGATCGATCGCGGCTGCGACCTCGGCGGCGGCCGCGCCTGCTACGGCGCCGCCATGGCCCGCACCAGCGGCACCCTGATCGCGCGGGACGACGCGCGCGCGCTCGCGCTCTACCGCAAGGGCTGCCGCAGCGGCGACGAGGACTCCTGCGCGGCGGTGGGGCTGATGCTCTCGAGCGGGCGCGGGGCGAAGCGAGACGTGGCCGAGGCCGCGCGCATGTTCCGCAAGGCCTGCGACGGCAAGGCGGTGAGCGGCTGCATCGGCCTCGCGCGGGTCCTCCTCCTCGGCGAGGGCGCGAAGCGCGACGACCGGCGCGCCGCCACGCTCTACCGCCAGGCCTGCGACGCTGGCGCCGGGCAGGGCTGCGGCGGGCTCGGCTACCTCCACGCGAGCGGCCGCGCCCTCGAGAAGGATCTGACCAGGGCGGCCGCCTTCTACCGCCAGGCCTGCGAGCTGGGCAGCGGCGAGGGCTGCACGAACCTCGGGGTCTGCCACGAGAGCGGGCTGGGCGTGCCCCGCAGCGCCGCGCTCGCGCTGGTCCACTACCACCGCGGCTGCGACGGCGGGGACCTCGGCGGCTGCAACACCGTCGGGCTCGCCTACGTGAACGGCCTCGGCACCTCGCGTGACGCGCGCCTCGCCGGGGCCTACTTCCGGCGCGCCTGCGACGCTGGCCACGGTGACGGCTGCAGCAACCTCGGCACGCTGCACGGGGTGGGTCTGGGCGGCTTCAAGCAGAGCGCGGCGGAGGCGGCCCTGCTCTACCGCAAGGCCTGCGACGGCGGCAGCGCCCTCGGCTGCGCGAACCTCGGCTACGCCTACCAGGGCGGCAGCGGCCTCACCAAGGACGCGACGCGGGCGGCGCAGCTCTACCAGCAGGCCTGCGATCGCGACGCGAAGTACGGCTGCGCCTACCTCGGCGCCCTCTACCAGACCGGCGAGGGCGTGACCAAGGACGAGAAGAAGGCCTTCGAGCTGTACCGCAAGGGCTGCGACGCGGGCGCGGCGGCGAGCTGCACCAACCAGGCGGGCATGCTGATGAACGGCCAGGGCGTGGCGCGCGACGTGCCGCGCGCGATCGATCTCCTGCGCAAGGGCTGCCAGGGCGGCGACGGCCGGGGCTGCGAGGCGCTGCGCTCGCTGGGGGCGAAGTAGCCG
>JAKLHH010000975.1 GCA_022710245.1 Myxococcota bacterium | reverse complement strand
AACTGCCAGGCGGAGGGCTACCTCAGCCTCGGGCTGATCGGCTACCTCTGGACCGCACCCGCCACCGGGCGCGTGCCCCTCTATCGCTGTCACGGGTCAGGCGACCACTTCCTCGCCGGCAATGCAGCCTGCGGGGGCGAGAACGCGGACAACGGCGGCCAGCCGATCGGGTACGCTCTGCCGTGAGGCGGCGCTGCGCGTCGCCAGACTCTGCCTGTCTCTCGCGCCTGCACACAACGTGCTGGGAGGTTCATCCATGAGGCTGGCTCCCCCTCGAGACCCTCTCGCGCTCCTGCTGCTGCTCGTCGCGGCCGCGGCGTCGCCGCCCCTTGCGACGGCTCGGCCCAGGCAGAGCCAGCCCTACACCCGTGATGGCTACGGACCTCCGGCGGGGCCGTTGCCCGGCAGGCTCGTCGCGCTCTTCGACGCCCAGCTCCGCGCCATGCGCGAGGGGCGAGGGGCCGCCTATCTCGCGGCGATGCCCGAGTTCCTCCGGCGAGAGCAACAGAACACGCTGCGCTCGGCCGGGCAGCCCGCGCCACCCGCCGGGACGCTGAGGGACGGGGCGGCGATCGCCAGCTCCTTCCGCTCGCGGGGACAGCTGATCGGCTTCAGGCGAGACCGCGTGATGGCGGTCCTCGTCTTCAGGGTGACCGAGGGAAGACAGCGGCGATATCTGTTCTTGCCCTTCTACGAGGAGCGGGGCCGATGGAGGATCGGCCTCTTCCACCTCACGGGCTCCTCCGAGCCAGGCCCGCCCCCACCACCGAGGGAGCTGAAGTGGCTGACCGAGCTGCCGACGCCAGCGGCGCTCATCCCGACGCCCGACCTGCAGGCGCGGCTCCACGTGATGGCCTACGGCTACGAGGTCTCCGTCACCGTCAACGGGCGCAGGCAGCCGATCCGCGGCGGCAAGAGCGAGGACCACCTGCTCGACGGCGGACTGAGGCGCGGCGAGAACACCATCGTGCTCCGCTACCGACGCCTCGCGGCGAGCAAGGACAGCCCGGCGTCGCTCGAGCTCCGGGTCAACGCGCAGCTCGATCGGACGAGCGACAAGCTCACGCGGGTCTTCGAGCTCAAGGCGACCGACGCCGGGGGCACGACCACCCGGACCTTCACCGCGCGCTGACTCGTCTGCCACGAGCCAGACCTGCCACCGAGCTCGCCGTCAACGAGCACGGTGGCGCCTCATCGCGCCAGCTCTGGCACGAGGCATCACCTGACTGGCCCGACGCGACCCGTCTTGGCGCCGCCTCCACCTTGCCTCCCGCGGATGGCGCGGTCGATCAGGTCATCGAGGTCATCACGGTCGCTGCCCTGCGTCCTCGCATCTGTCGAGACGGGGGCCTCTCTCGAGACGCGGGCCTCACTCGAGACGGGGGCCGTGTCACGGCGCTCGGCAGGCAAGCCTCGCAAGAGGAGCGCGAGACCCCAGGTGCCTGCGGTGAGCGCCCCCAGACAGATGACGAAGAGGACCCACTTGCTCGGCCACGGCTGCGTGGCCATCGTCCTCGAAGGCATTGGATCGGGCCTGCCTGTCACTGACCCTCGGTTGTTCTCTCGCCTCTTCATGGATCCACTCCAGCCGCCGTCTTGCCTCACGACGGTCCGCTACGACGAGTCGGGTCGCCCTCAGGGCGACCAGCAACGCCGGTGCACGGTGCCCTCGGGCCACAGTCGCCCCACCTCCACCAGATCCGCCTTGCTGAAGCAGTACTCGATGCGCGCGCCGAGCTCACGCAGACGACGGAGCGGGGCCAGCCGGCGGATCCCCCTCATCGTCAGGCGATCATTCCCGTCGAGGATGAGCCGCTCCAGCTGGCGTAGCTGCGCGACCTGTGCCAGCTGGGCGTCGGTCAGGTCCGTCGCGGAGAGATCGAGAGAGGTGAGGTGCGGGGCAGCCGCGACGATCCGCGCCACCGCCTCGCCCTGGAGCGGGTTCTCGGAGAGGTCCAGGTGGACGAGCCGCTCCAGGCGCGGCAGTCCACGCAGCTGGCTGAAGCCCTGCCGTCCGCCGCAGCCCCGCAGGCGCAGGTGACGCAGCTGGCGCAGCGGCGCGAGGGAGGGCAGCACCTCGTCGGTGAGCCCGCGGCGCGGCTGCGTCGTCGGCTCATCGCCACCCGCGCCTTCCCTCGGGGAGACGCACTGCTCGGAGAGGTCCAGGTCGACGAGCTGCCGCAGGGCCCCGAGCCGGGCGACCCCCGCGGCCGTGAGCGCGTTGCGTCCCAGCTTCAGCTCCTCGAGCCGCCCCAGCACGACGAGGTGCTCGGTCAGCTCGTCGGGGAGGTCGCTGTCGTTCAGGGCGAGCGCGACCAGCTTGGGCAGACGGGCCAGGTGTCGAAGGGAGGCGAGCCCACTGAGTCCCCGAGCGTACCAGCCGCCGCCGGGCGCCGGCACGGCGTTCACGAAGAAGCCGCGGGGGATCGAGAGGGTGCGCAGCTGTCGCAGCGCGGCGAGCCGCGCCAGGGCCTGCGGGTCCACCGCGGGCAGCTTCAGCGACTGCAGCGTCGTCGGCAGCAGGGACAGCGCCTCGTCCGCGACCGGGTTGGCGACCAGGTCGAGCGCCGCGAGGCGAGGCAGGTCGCGGAGGTGGCGGAGGCCCGGACCGTGGACGTGGTTGAAGCGGAGCCCCAGCCGCCGCAGCGCGCGGAGCCCGGCGAGGTGGGCCAGATCGCCGTCACTGACGCCAGCCCCCTCGACGTTCAGCACCTCGAGTCGCTGGAGGTGGGCGAGCGGGGCGTAGCTCAGCGAGGAGCGCCGTGCGTCGCTGACCAGGGACAGCTCGCGGAGCCCGCTGAAGGAGCCGATGGCGGCGAGGTCGGTGAGCGGGGTCTGTCGCAGGTCGAGACGGCGCAGGCCCCCGAGCCCGCGCAGGGCGTCGAGCCTGGTGACGGGCGTGTAGCTGAGGTCGAGGTGCTCGAGGCGGTGGAGACCCGCCAGGTGGACGAGGTCGGCGTCGGTGACCCCCGTGTAGAGCCCATGGTGGCAGTCCGCGGTGAGGTAGTTGCCGTTCGTCATGGTCAGCCCGCGGATGGAGTGCCGGGTGACCTCGGCCGCGAGCTGACGCCAGTACACCGCCCGCCGCTGGCGGCAGGCGAGGACCTGCTCCGCGCTGAGCGGCACGCTCCGGTCTCCGTCGCACCCCTCTCTGGTGGTGCAGCCCGGCGCGCCGGCGAGCATGGACAGCCCGGACCACGCGTGCTCGGCGGAGGCGGGGCCGAGGTCGACCTCTCCCATCACCCCGACCGGTGTCGGCCCGGGCCGACAGCAGGTGGAGAGGCCGAGGATCAGGAGCAGCGGCACGGTGACGATGCAAGGCTGTCTTCGGGACGGAGGTGCCAGACCGCTCATGATGATCCACCTCCTCGGACTGGCTGCGCTTCACCCAGGAGCTCTTGATCGCGCATGTCCTGCGGCGATGCAAGCACGAGACCACCGAGCCCAGCCTCTGCCGCGCGGCCTCCAGCTTCGCGGTGGCGCTCTCGTGACGGCGCGGTCGGGCACCAATCATGTTCCGCGGCTCGGTGGCGCGAACGGCTCAGCCTCGCCGAGCTGCGGCCTGGCAGGCGCTTGCCTGCACGAGCAGGGCTCCGGCAAGGTGTGGCCGCGCGCGCGCCTCTCATGCCGGCCTCCCTCGATCCCAGGTCGAGGCCGCGGTGGAGGGGGGCGCAGCATCACCGCGGGCGGGGCGCCGCTGAGCCCGTGCGCTTTCTCGCGGCAGTGCGAGTTCGAACGCGACCGCGGGCACCCCGAGGGGCGCAAGCCAGCGAGAACAGCCGCGCCGGCGAGTGGCATCGTTGATGCTAACG
>JAKLHH010000974.1 GCA_022710245.1 Myxococcota bacterium | reverse complement strand
GCCACGACTCCCAGTCGATGGTGTAGTCGGCGATGGCGCGGAACCGCTCCTCGCTCCACAGCCCGCGCTGCTGCTCCGAGCAGGGCTCCTCGACCTGGCCAGGGGTCGCGGTCACCCGCTCAGGAACGCCGCCGCTCTCCCGCTCCATCGCACCACCCATCGCGGGGGAAGCTCCCACGCAGCGGTCGAGGGTGCCAGGGGGGAATCGGGAGCGGTCAGCTCAGGGCGTGAGGCGCCCGCAGGCGGCCTGACGGAGCCGGCGACCGGCGGGTCCCGCGCGCCGCCGGATGGGCCGCGGGCCCACTGGCAGACCGGGGCCACGGGCAGACCGGGTCACGGATGGACCGACGGGGCGGTTCGCGTGAGCAGCGCACCGAGGAGCTGGTGGAGGCGGTCCAGCATCTTCGGCGGCACCTCGTGGCCGACGCCCTCGTACTCCTCCAGCGCCGCGTCGAAGCCCGCCTTGCGCAGCCGCTCCACCGAGGCGCGCGCCCGATCCAGCCGCAGCACCGCGTCGGCGCGCCCGTGCAGACCGCGGAGGAAGATCCTGCCGTTCGCGCTCGCGGCGGTGGGCTGCACCGGGGTGGGCAGGTAGCCGCTCAGGGGCACCGCGGCGCGGACCAGCTCGGGGTGGAGCGCGGCGAGCGCGTAGCTGAGGATCGCCCCCTGCGAGTAGCCGGTCACGACCACGCGCTGCCCGGGCGCCACCGCGCGGATCAGCGCGGCCACCCGGCGTGCTCCGTCGAGCTCGGCCACGCTGCGCTGGGCGCTGTACTGGCCCGGGAGCCAGGCGAAGCCGCGCCCGTAGCGCCGCGGGCCGCGCGGCAGGATGACCCGCGCGCGCGCCGGGAGGCGCTCGACGAGCCGGAAGTGATCCTCGGGGCTGCCGCCGAGCGCGTGGATCGCGACGAGGACCGGCAGGCCAGCGGCCGAGGTCGCGCCGCCGGTGAGCCGCTCGAGGTACGCGAGGCGCGCTGGCTCCGCGGCGACGGCCGGGACAACGTTGAGAAGCGGCGGGGCGAGGGTGATGACCAGCGCGGCGCAGAGCCAGCCGCCGCCCCGCCGCTGCGGTCCTCGCCTCATCGTGGAGCTCAGTCCGGGATCACGCTGTCGAGCGCCGGCGCCGGCGCGACGCGCTCGCCCTCGTCGAGGTCTCGGTCGTCCTCATCGAGATCACTGTCGTCGTCGTCCTCAGGGTCGTCGACCCCCACCGAGACCAGCGTCGGCTTGCGTGGCTCGACCCGGACGGCCGGCGGCGTCAGCTCGGCGCTGCCGCGGTCGCGCAGGTACTCGAGGAACACCCGCGCGGAGTGGAGCTCGCAGGCGGGGAGCGAGTCGACCAGCGTCTTCACCTGGAGCCGCAGCACGTCCGCGGGCCCCTGCCCCGGCGGCGCCAGCCGCTCGACCGCCTCGGCGGACTCCGGGGGAGGCGTCACGTCGCCCCAGGGAGGCGGCGGATCCGGCTGCAGGTCCTTGCCCTGGAACCACTGGTTGATGTGATACCGGAGCAGCGTCGCGCGGAAGTTGAACCAGCGCTCGCGCTCCGAGGGGTAGCTGAGGAGGACATCCTTGAAGCGCCGGAAGGCCCCCTTGCCGTCGATGGCGATCAGCAGACGCTCTCGCAGCTGCGGCTCCTGCACCGAGCCCACGAAGCGCTCCATCCAGCGGTACTGCTCGCGGGAGGAGGCCGGCTCGATCCTGACGAAGCCGTCGGGGCGCTCGGCGAGCAGGCGCCGCTTCTCCGCGTCCTCGGCCACGCTGTCCACGACGACCAGCACCTCGCCGCTCTCGCGGTCGATGTAGCTGTGGAGCTCCGGGGAGTTCCGCTCGAACGCGATCTCGACGTTTTCCCAGTTCACCTTGATAGGCTTCATGCTGCCGACGTCTCCGAGCCAGGCTAGGCGACCAAATCTCTTCTTTCGAGAATGAAACGATACTGCCGGGCCGGGGTCTTGGCAAGGACGGCCCATGCAAGCGCTCGGCCATTGACAGCGGGCGGGTTGCCGCTAAAATACCCGCCCGGTCGGGCCAGGTGTCCGATCTCGATGCAGGAGGCCCTAGTGGCACGTGTCACCGTTGAGGATTGTCTCAAGCAGGTCAACAACCGCTTCGCGCTGGTGATCCTCGGCGCCGAGCGCGCGCGTCAGCTCGCGAAGGGCGCCCAGAACCTGGTCGCCTGCGACAACAAGCCGTCTGTCACTGCGCTGCGCGAGATCGCCGCGGCGAAGGTGAGGTTCAACGAGGACGTGCAGGAGACGGTGCGGTCGTTCCTGAAGGAGCAGCCGAAGGAGATCAAGCCGGCGCAATAGGTAGGCGGCTCGGCTCGTCTCGCTCGTCTCGCTCGTCTCGCTCGTCTCGGCTCCTCCGCTCTCTGCTCTTTGCGGCTAACGCCAACGCCAGCACGTGGCTGATTCGCCCGGGCCCGGCTTCGCCGGCGCCTCGCGCGCGCCATCCGTCCGCTCAGGTTTTTGTTGGTGCGAGCGCTCGACGGCCGAGGGCTGTCGGGGCTCGCCTCGGGGGCAACGCTCTTCGGTGGAGGGCTTGCTGCTGGCTCGGCTTGCCAGCGCGCGAAGGTGCGTCGGGGGTGGAGCAGACGCCACATCGCGCTCGGTGGCGTACGGCTGGCGCGCGCGAGGCGGGGGCCCGGGCTCGTGTGCGTTGAAGGTCGACGGACAGGGGCACACAGGCACACAGGCACACAGGCACACAGGCACAGGGAGACAGACAGCACATTGGCGGGGGAAAGGCAGAAGGCACAGGGGGACAGACAGCACCTTGGCGGGGGACAGAAGGGACGGCAAGGGGCAGAAGGGACAGAAGGGACAGAAGGGAGCGGGCGGCGGAGAGCAGGGTGCGGACGAGGAGGAGAGGCTAGCGGGCGTGAGCGAGGAAGGTCTTCAGGTACGAGCCCTCGGGGAACGACGGGAGGACCGGATAGTCCGTCGGCTGGCCCAGCTGCAGCAGCACGACGACCTCGCGGTTGGCGATCGCGGCCCCGCGCCCGATCGAGCGCTCGAGATCCACCGCGGGGAGCTTGGCCGCGTTGCTCGCCGCGACGAGCAGCCCGCCTGGCGCCGTGACGCCGAGCGCCGCCGCGACGAGCTCGGCGTAGTCCTTCAGCGCGGTGAAGGTGCGGCCGCCCTTGGCCGCCGAGAAGGTCGGCGGGTCGAGGATGACCAGATCGAACTGACGGTGCCGCTCCTGCATCCGCGCCAGCGCCGCGAAGGTGTCGCCGGTGATGAACTCGTACGCGCGGTCGCCCTCGTCGAGCTTGTTCTCGCCGAAGTTCCTCCGCGCGCGGCCGTGGGCGCGCGCCGCCGCGTCGACGGAGACGACCTCCGTCGCGCCGTGCAGCGCGGCGATCACCGAGAAGGCGCCGGTGTACGAGAAGCAGTTGATCACCCGCCGCCCGCCCGCGACGCGCGCGACGAGCTCGCGCCCCTCGCGCATGTCCGGGTAGACCCCTGTGCCCGCGGGCGAGGTGACGTCGACGACGAGGCGCGTCCTCCCCTCGGCGACCACCACCTCGGGCGGGGCGGCGTCGCCCCAGATCAGCTCGGCTCCGGGACGCGGCCGTCCCGGCGTCGCGGGGACGAAGCGCCGCTGCAGGTAGATGCCCGTCGGCCGCAGCACCTGCACGAGCGCCTCGACCAGCGCGTCGCGGAAGGTCTCGGCCGCCGCGCTGTAGAAGCAGACCACCAGGAAGCCGGCGTAGCGGTCGACGGTGACGCCGGGCACGCCCTCGCTGTCCCCGCTCAGCACGCGGTAGCACGCCTCGGGCCCGGTCTCCAGCAGCGCGGCGCGCAGCGCGGC
>JAKLHH010000973.1 GCA_022710245.1 Myxococcota bacterium | reverse complement strand
GGAAGAGCATCCCCGACGAGTACCTCAACCGCGACGCGCTCGCCGACCTCGACCTGCAGAAGAGCCTGCAGGAGCTGGGGAGCCTGCTGCAGAGCGGCAAGGCGGGCCAGCTCGACGCCTCGCTGGCGGCGCTCGACCGCAAGCTGCAGCAGCTGCAGGGCATGCTGGAGGGGAACCTGCAGCAGTACCGAGGCACCCGCATGAGCGAGCGCGAGAAGGCCTACTCCGCGCTCCGCGACCGCCTGCACGGCCTCGAGGCCGAGCAGCGGAAGCTCTCCGAGCGCACCGGCCGCATCGTCGATCGCTACCGCAAACGCGCCGCGCGCATGCTGAAGAACACCATCAACCCCTTCGTCCGCCGGGAGCTGGCGAAGGTCGAGGCGCTGCGCCGGCGGGTCAGCGAGATCGAGGGCAAGGAGCTCGGGCCCTACGATCAGGAGCAGCTCGACCGCGTACGGCAGCGGGCCGACGACCTGCGCGGGATGCTCGATCAGGGCGACCTCGACGAGGCCCTGCAGATGGCGCGCCGCGCGGCCAACGGGCTGCAGCTCCTGCAGGACGACCTCGCCGACGAGCTCGACGGCCAGTACGCCTGGAAGAAGGGGCGGCTGCAGCGCGTCCTCGGCAAGGCGCGCGCGGCGCGCAAGCTCGCCTCCGAGGTGGTCTCGGACCTGGAGGCCGTCTTCCCTGACCCGCGCTCGCTCCTCGACGGCGACGACCGCCGCGAGCTCTCCGAGCTGCAGCGGCAGCAGCAGGCGCTGCGGCGGCAGCTGCAGGGGCTCGGCGCGCAGCTCGAGCAGGGCGGCCAGAGCTCGCCCTTCGTCGGGCCGGAGACCTTCCAGGGGCTGAAGGAGGCCTCCGAGCTGATGGGCAAGGCGAGCGGCAAGCTGCGCGGCTACCAGCCGCAGGAGGCGCTGGGCGCCGAGGACGCCGCCGCCGACCAGCTCGCCTCGCTGCAGAAGCAGATGCAGTCGGGCCGCCAGCCGAAGGACTGGGGCGGCGAGGGCGCGGGGCCGCGCGAGAAGATCGAGATCCCGGGCGCCGACGCGTTCCAGCCGCCGCGCGCCTTCCGCGAGGAGATCCTCGACGCGATGAAGGAGAAGGCGCCAGGCCCCTACCGGCGCCAGGTGCAGGACTACTACGAGGAGCTGGTGCGATGAGGCGCCTGCGCTGCTTGGCCCTCGCCCTTGCCCTCGCCGTCCTCTGCGCCCCGGCGCTCGCGCCCGCTGCGCCGACCGGCACTCGCCGCGCGGTGCTGCAGCTCGAGCGCCTCCTCGCCATCGGCCAGATCGAGGAGGCGGCCCGCCAGCTCGGCCCCGCGCTCAAGGCCTTCCCCGACTCAGGGCGGCTCCTGCAGCTGAAGGCCGAGGTGCTCTTCCAGCAGGGCGACTACGGCGCCGCGCTGGAGGCGGCCAAGGAGGCGGTCCGCCGCTCGCGCACCAGCCAGCGCGCCAAGGCGCTGCGCAACCTGATCGCCTCGACGGCCGAGGCGGTGAAGGGCTACGTCGCCCACCAGTCGGCGGGCCGGCACTTCCTCATCCTCACGCCGCCGGGCAAGGACGAGCTCCTCGCCACCTTCGCGGGCCAGACACTGGAGGCTTTGCGCAAGACCCTCGGCGAGGCGCTCGGCGCGCCGCCGACCGACGTCATCCACGTCGAGGTCTACCCGGGGCCCGAGGTGCTGGCGCAGGTCTCGCCGCTCACCGTCGACGAGATCGCGCGCACCGGCACCATCGCGCTCTCCAAGTACAACCGCCTGATGATCGTCACGCCCCGCGCGCTCCTGCGCGGCTACAGCTGGCTCGACACGCTCGCGCACGAGTACGTGCACCTGATCATCAACCGGCTCTCGGCGGGCAACGCGCCGATCTGGATCCACGAGGGGCTGGCGAAGTTCTTCGAGGCGGCCTGGCGCCAGCCGCCGGGCGCGCCGCCGCCGCTCGCGCCGGCGCAGGAGCACCTGCTCGCCGAGGCGCTCCGCGCGAACGCGCTGATCCGCTGGGAGCAGATGCACCCGTCGATGGCGCGGCTCCCCGATCAGCGCTCGGCCGCGCTCGCCTTCGCCGAGGTGCAGACGGCGATCGAGCTGATCGCCGCGCAGGGCGGGGTCGCGGCGCTGCGCAAGCTGGTCGAGGCGCTCGGCGCGGGCAAGGGCGACTGGCAGGCGATCCGGCTGGCCACCAGCCTCGAGCGCCCGGCCTTCGACGCCGCCTGGCGCAAGCACCTGCGCTCGCTGAACCTCAGGCGGCTCACCGGCCTGGTGCCGCCCGAGCTCCGCTTCGGCAAGCAGCCCACGCGCGAGCAGCGCATCGCCGCGATCAAGGAGGGGCGCGCGCGGAGCTTCGTGCGCGTGGCGGAGATGCTGCGCAGCCGCGGCCTCACGCGCGCGGCGATCCTCGAGTACCAGAAGGCGCGGGCGCTGGTCGGGCTGCGCGACGAGCTGGTCGCCAACCACCTGGCGCGCGCCTACCTGGAGATCTCCAGCCCGACGCAGGCCATCGCCGCGCTGCTGCCGGTGCTCGAGTACTACCCGGAGTACCCGGGACCGCAGACGACGCTCGGCCTCGCCTACCTGAAGAGCGGCGACCTCGACGGCGCGCAGCGTCACCTGAAGGCGGCCCTGCGCATCAACCCCTTCGACCCGGACCTCCACTGCGGGCTCGCCGCGGCGCTGAAGAGCCGCAACGCGACGGAGGCGTCGCTGCACGCCTCCCTGTGCGCCAAATTACAACGCTAGCGCGCGCCTCTGCTATAGTCACGCGAGTCACTGATTGTTGGTCGCGGCCGCTCCCCGCCACCGCCCGACGTGCGGGGCGCCGCTCCGGTATCGCTTGCATTGAAGGAGGCGCTGATGCTTCGACGCACGCTGCTGTGGCTCGCTCTCGTCGTCTGTCTGCCCGCCGTCGCCCACGCCGGTATCTTCGGCACCTCGCCGGGCGACCGGCTGTTGCCGCCGCCCTCGCAGTACACGCTACCGATGGAGTACGGGGCGCTCGACAGCCACATCGACCTGCAGCTGCAGTACACGAACTTCGATTATTCGAGCTTCGGCGGGGGCATGAACGCCGCCCAGAACTACAACGGCATGCAGCTCGCGATCGACGGCCAGCTCTCGATCTTCGATCGCTTCCAGGTCGGGCTCAACGTCCCCGTCCTCAACTACCAGTCCGTGACCTTCGGCGCCGGCATGGCGGACAGCGCCCAGTTCGGCAACCTGCTCCTCAAGCTGAAGGCGAAGCTGATCGGGAAGTCGACCGGCCCCTTCGTCCTCTCGCTCTTCCTCAACACGCTGCTCCCCACCATGACCGGCCTCGACTGGCACAGCTACGTGGCCTTCCACGGCGGCGCCGGGGCGAGCATCGGCATCAGCCGCATCACGCTCAACGCGGCCCTCGGCGTCTACGGCGCCTGGGCCGACGTCCCCGGGGGCGGGGCGGGCGGCGGCAGCCTCTTCCTTGTCGACCTCCACGCCGCGCTGCGGGTCCTCTTCATGGCGCCCTACCTCGGCTTCCAGCTGAACACCCCGATCAGCGAGATCGGCGGCGGCCACACGCCGGGCGCGGCGATCTCGGCGGGCATCAAGTTCTACCTCCTCGCCTCGTACCTCCACTTCGACCTCGGCACCCGCGTCGCCTTCAACGACCACGGCAAGTTCTACACCTCGCAGGGCCGCGCCGAGCTGGTCTTCGCCGGCGGCCTGCGGTTCTAGATAGCTCGCTCTCCGCTCCTCCGCTCCTCCGCTCCTCCGCTCCTCCGCTCCTCCTCGTCCGTACTGGAGTACCCCGTTCGAGCGCTGAGGGATCCACTCGTGGCTCGT
>JAKLHH010000972.1 GCA_022710245.1 Myxococcota bacterium | reverse complement strand
CGCCGCGCGACCTCGTCCAGCGTGGAGGGCCCGGTCGCGAGCGCGATCACCGAGTCGCCGCCGCCCGCCCCGGAGATCTTCGCCGCGGCGCCCGCCTCCTCCGCGAGCGCGATCAGACGAGCGAGCTCGGGGGTGACGAGGCCGAGGCCGCGGCGTCGATCCCAGGCGTCGAGGGCGGCCTGGCAGCAGCGGACCGCGGCGAGCGCCTCGTCGATCGCGCCGCGCTCGAGCGCGACCGTGAGGGCGCCTAGGCAGGCGCCGAGCCCGGCGCGCTCCTGCTCGAGGGCGCCGTGCTCGAGCACGCGCGCGAGCTGCGGGGCCGTCGCTGCGCTCCTCCCGCTGAAGCCGCCGAGGAGGTAGAGCCCGGCAGGCCAGGCGAGGCGGCGCGCCTCGCCCTCCGAGGGCGGCACGCCGCTGCGCCAGTGGACCAGCCCGCCCACCACCGAGGTGGCGACGTCGTAGCCCGAGCCGTGCCCACCCTGAGCGCGCCGGTGAGCGGCGCGCGCGCGCCGGAGCAGCGCCTCGCGGGTGTCGTCCTCGTCGAGCTCGTGGCCCGCCAGGCCGAGGAGCGCGGCGAGCACGGCGACGCAGGCGCTGGCGCTGCCGCCGACGCCGGGCTTGCCCCCGCCCTCGAGCCCTCTCAGGCCGACGCCGCGGGTGACGAGCCGATGCGGCGCGGCGCCGAGCTCGCGGCCCTCCTCCCAGGCGGCGTGGGCGTGGCGGAGCTCGGCGGGGACCGCCTCTCCCTCGCGCCAGGCGAGCCCGCTCTCGGCGCGGGCGAGCGCCCACGCGTCGGCCGGCGTCGCCTCCACCTCGACGCCGAGCTCGAGGGCGAGGGCGAGCGCCTCGCCGCCCTCGAGGAGCACCGCGTACTCCCCGGCCAGCATCAGCTTGCCGGGGGCGAAGAAGCGGCGTCCTGCGCTCGCGTCCGCGCGAGAGGAGTCGCTCACTCGAGGAGCTCCACGCCGGCGCCGGGGTGCGCCTCGAGCACGCGCCGCACGCAGCCGAGCGCGGCGATCGTCCGCGTCACCTCGGCGAGCGCCCCGGCCTCGCAGAAGATCTTCACGTTCGGCCCCGCGTCGGCGGTGAAGAACGCGGGCACCCCGCGCGCGCGGAGGCGCATCGCCGCCTCGATCACCTGCCAGCTCTGCGGGCGCAGGTAGAGCAGCGGCGGGTCGGCGGCCATCATCGCGGCGTGCATGCGCAGGCACGAGCGCTCGGCGACGCGCGCCAGCTCGGAGAGGGCGCGCGCCGCGATCGCCGCGCGGGCCGCGTCGAGGTCCTCGGCCACGCCGGCGAGGAACGCCGCCTGGAAGGGGCTCCCGGCGGTGCGCTGCATCCCCTCGCTGCTCCCGGTCGGCTTGGCGTCCTCGGAGACGACCGCCACGCACACCGCGAGCCCCCAGTGCGCCGGCGGGAAGAGCGGGACCGCGTGGCTGTCGCTCCCGTCGGCGGCCTCTCCCGCGCGCCACTCGACGAAGCCGCCGAAGACGCTGCGGCAGGCGGAGCCCGAGCCGAGGCGGGCCAGCGCGGAGAGCTCGGCCGGCGAGAGCGCCAGGCCGGCAGCGTGCGCGGCAGCGACGGCGAGCGCGGCGAGCCCCGAGGCGGAGGAGGCGAGGCCGGCCCCGGTGGGGAAGCTGTTCGAGGACTCGATCCGCACCGGCGCCTGCAGCGCGGCGAGCGCGCGGACGCGGTCGACGACGCGGAGCGCCTTGGCCAGCGCCGCCGGCGGGGCAGGCGCGTCGCCGAGGACGAGCTCGTCGCTCGCGGAGGCGCCGAAGCAGACCGTGGTGGTCGTCTGCAGTCCGTCGAGGGTGAGCGAGAGGCTCCCGGCGGCGGGGAGGTTGAGGCGCGCGTCCCGCTTGCCCCAGTACTTGACCAGGGCGATGTTGCTCCTCGCGCGCGCGGTGGCGCGGAGCGAGCTCACGGGACCTCACCCATCGCGAGGACGGCGGCCGCGCCCGCGTCGGCGAGCGTCGAGGCGAGCGTCTCCAGGTCCCCGGTCGCGGCGAGCGCCACCAGGAAGCCGCCGCGGCCCGAGCCGGTGAGCTTGGCGCCCAGCGCCCCGGCCTCGCGCGCGGCGTTGGCCAGGCGGTCGAGCTCGGGGGTGGAGACGCCGAGCTCGACGAGGAGCGCATGATTGCGGTCGAGGCAGACCCCGAGGTGACGGTCGTCTCCGTCGAGGAAGGCCTCTCGCCCCTCTCCGGCCACCACCTCGGCCTCGGCAAGCAGCGCGGCGAAGCGCGCCGGCTTCGCCTCGCGCAGCTCGGCGACGCTCGCCACCGCCTCGCGCGTCGAGCCGGGCCTGCCCGAGGAGGCGAGGAGGAGGCCGAGCTCCGGGCGCGGCGGCAGCGGGCGCGGGGGCTCGCCCCGCCGGAACCAGAGCGGGCGGGCCAGCGTGATCACCGTGTCGTCGATCCCCGACGGCCACCCGTGCGAGAGCTGCTCGAGAGCGTGGGCCTGCGCGTGGAGCTCCTCCGGCGAGAGCGCGCGGCCGCCGGCGCGGGCGAGCGCGCCGACCAGCGCCACGGCGTAGGCGGCCGAGGAGCCGAGCCCGTGCCCGATCGGGATCGAGGAGCGGACGCGGACGCACCAGCCGCGCTGCTCCGCGAGGCCCAGCCCGGCCAGCGCGGCGACGAGCAGGCGGCGCGAGTGCGCGACGTCGGCCTCGGGGAGCTCGGCCTCGAGGCGCGGGGCGCCGTCCCCTGGCTCCTCGAGGACCTCGACCTCGGTGGCGAGCGAGAGCAGCGGCAGCGCCAGCGCCGGAGCGCCGTGCACGACGAAGTGCTCTCCGAGGAGGATCAGCTTGCCGCAGGCGCGATAGGCGCCTCGCGGCTCGCACGAGGCCGGCAGCTGCATGCAGAGGTCATACAGCGTTTCGAGGTGGGCGGCCACCCCTTCCGCCGCCGCTCGCGGGCCCCATGATCCTTTACATCTTGTTCCGTCGACGAGGCGGCGTGGGGCGCCGCGGGAGGGCGCCGCTGTCTCATCCCGGAGCGTCCCGAAGGGACGCGAGGACCGGCGCCCCGCGAGCGGGGGTCCCCGCGCCGCCGGACCTCGAAGCGTGACTAGATCAGGGTCAGCTGGCGCGGCCGCCGCGGCGCCGAGTGGGTCACCGGCTCGAGGAGGTCGGGCCCGACCTCGGCGAGGAAGCGCGAGGGCTGCTGGTCGCGGGTGACGCCGTGGTAGGGGCGTCGCGCCGCCCAGGTGAGGATCAGCGTGTGGCGCGCGCGCGTCATCCCCACGTAGAGGAGCCGGCGCTCCTCGGCGAGGTCCCGCGCGCCCTGCTGCGGGAGCACGCCCTCCTCGCAGCCGGTGACGAAGACCTGCCCGAACTCGAGCCCCTTGCTGGCGTGGAGCGTGAGGAGCGAGACGGCCTCGCGCCGCGCCACGAGCGCGTCGGCCTCGCCGGCGCCGGCCACGAGCCCGAGGAGGAGCGGCGCCCAGGCCGCGACGCCAGGCCTCGCGTCGTGGAGCAGCGCCGCCAGCCGCTCGAGGTGACGCCTGGCCGCGGCGAGCTCGTCGGGCGCGCAGAGGCGGCGCGCCAGCTCCGCGAGGGCGGCGCGTGGGGGCAGGCCGTCCACCGCCGCGAGGAGCTCGCGCTCGCCCGCGTCCGGCTCGGGCGCCGCGAGGAGCGCGAGCAGCGGGCGCAGCTCCGGGAGGGGATCTCGCCCGGCCGAGCAGACGTAGGGCATCCCGCTCCGGTCGAAGGCCTCGGCCAGCAGCTCGGCCTGCGCGCGCGTGCGGAAGAGCACGGCGAAGTCCGAGAGCGCGAGCTCGCCGTCGCGCCCGGCGCCGAGCGCGTCGAGGGCGAAGGCGC
>JAKLHH010000971.1 GCA_022710245.1 Myxococcota bacterium | reverse complement strand
TGTGGGGATCCGCGGCTACGGCGAGATGACCGCGCCTGCCACCGACCAATCCGCGGTGGCGCCCGTGGTCCAGGCTACCGAGAGCTGCCCCCAGCCCACCGCCGCTTGCTGCGTCGCCGCCACCGACAGCGAGCCGCTCACCGACTCGAGCAGGTCGTTCGGCACCCCGAGCCCGTTCGCCCCGCCCCACGCCCCGATGGCCGCCAGCACGTCGCCCGGCTTTGCGGTCACGGTGAGCCCCAGCTTGTACGAGCTGCCCTGGTCGCTCTGGCAGCTCACCTTGGTCGCGCCGGTCCAGCTCGTCGCCACGGCAGCGCCCTCGAGCTTGTTGCCCTGCACCTCGACGAGCGCCGAGCCCCAGGGCGCCGGGTAGACGTGAAACACCCCCGTCGAGACCATCCCCAAGGGAACCCAGCAGTCCAGCGTCATCGCCGCGCCGCCGTAGAGGACGGGCACAGGAGCGGGGCTGCGGACGGCGACCAGCACCACCACGAGGTTGTTCACCGCGTTGTTGTCGTGGGTGGTGCCGGTCCACAGGCTGGTCATCGGGGTGTGGCCGAGGAGCTGCACCGGGCCCAGCCCCGAGCCCTGGTCGGCCTTCAGGAGATCGGGCTTCACCACGCTCCCCTCGGGCTTGGTCCCGTCGGCCTTCGGCTTGGCCTCGAGCGGCCGCTGCGCGTCGGCCGGCCCCGGCCCCTCACCTCGGCGCGCATCCACCACCGCCCCGTCCCGTCTCGCCGCGTCGATCGCAGGAGCCCGCTCCCAGGCGAGGCGATCGCGCGCCGCGTCCCCACCCCCGTCCCCGGCACGTCCGCCGCCCGGCTCGAACGGCAGCAGGACATGGCACCCGAGCGCCGGCGCGCAGAGGCCGATCACCAGCAGGAGGAGAGCTCGCACCCCTCGAGTCTACCGCAACCCACGAGCGGCAGATCGCGTCAAGAGCCCCGTTTTTCCGGGCTCGAAGGGCTCCGCGGGGATTGCAAGCCGCGCGCGATTTCGGGTAGCATCGACCTAGTTTCTTATCCCTAGCTTGGCAGCTGGACCGGCTCCGGTCTCTACAGATACTGCACACTTGGCAAGGTAACGCATGGTGATGAACTACGACGGGGCCCAGGAGGGCGGCGCACCTGCAGCGACGGGCGCGCTCCCTGCCGGCACCGTGATCGGCGGGCGCTTCCAGATCGAGGCGCTGGTCGGCGCGGGTGGCCTCGGGCACCTCTATCGCTCGCTCGACACCAAGACGCAGAAGCCCATCGCCATCCGCATCCTCGCGCCCGACATCGCCGCGGACGAGCCGACGCTCGATCGCCTCCGCGAGCAGGTGAAGGCAGCCTCGGCGCTCCAGCACAAGAACGTCGCCTCGATCTTCGGAATGGGCAAGGAGGGGCACCTCCGCTACATCGCGCTGGAGTTCGTCGAGGGGCAGAGCCTGCGCGTGCTCCTCGACAAGAAGCGGCGAGGCGGCCGCACGTTCTCGCTGAAGGGCGCCTACAACGTCCTCGCGCACATCTGCAACGCGCTCCAGCAGGCGCACCAGACGATGGTCCACGGGCTCCCCGGGCCTGGCGCCATCCTGATCAACAAGACCGGCCGCGTGAAGCTCTGCGAGTTCGGGGTCACGCGCGCGCTGCACCCGGCCACCGCCGTGCGGCTCGGCGATGGCTACTGCCTCTCGCCGGAGATGCAGCAGGATCCCTCCTCGGCGGGGCCGAGCTCGGACATCTACAGCCTCGGGGTGGTGGTCTACGAGCTCCTCACCGGGCGCCCGCCGGGGCCTCGGCCGGTGCCGCCGAGCTCGATCATCCCCGGCCTGCCCCACGACGTCGACGAGGTGCTGGAGCACTGCCTCGCTCCCGAGCCTGGCGCGCGCTTCGCCGATCCGTCGCAGCTGAAGACCGCCTTCTACGCGGCCGTCCAGGGGGCCAGCGATCAGGCGGACGTCGAGGGCGTGGTGGACGTGAGCGGCCCACCTCCGGCCCGCCCGGCGCCCGCGGCCCCCGGCGCGGCGCCCGCCGCGCCTCGCCCTGCCGCGGCAGCCCCGGCGGCCCCGGCGCCCGCGCCCGGCCCTGCCCTGATGCAACAACGGACCGGCCCTGCGGTGGCGATGCCCGCCCGCCCGGCGAGCGGCCCGTCCGGCCCCCTCACCCCGCAGCGCACAGGCCCAGCGATCGGAGCACCGATGATGGAGGCAGCAGCCCCGGCTGCGCGACCCGGCATGACCATCGAGGACCACCTGGCCGCCGCCGAGGGCGAGACCATCGAGCGCTGGCTGGTCCACAAGGACCGGCTGGACTTCGGTCCCTTCACCACGCCCGACCTGATGCGGGCGATGGCCAAGGGCGAGTTCGGCGGCGACGACATGGTCCTCGACCAGGAGGGCGGCGACCGCGGGCGCATCCGCGCCAACCCGCGCTTCCGCGAGTTCGCCATGCTCTGCGACCGCGCCCTCCAGGCCGAGAAGATGGTCAAGGAGGAGCAGGCGCTGAACCGGGCGGACAAGAAGCGCCGCACCACCATCATCATCGTGGTGACCATCGGCCTCGCCGTCCTCGGCGCGGGCGGCGGCGTGGGCGCCTACTACTACCTGCGCAAGCCGACCACCATCGAGAAGCTGGTCTACAAGGACAAGGAGAGCGGCCCCAAGCTCGGCGGCATCGACATCAACTGGAAGAAGGAGCCGGAGGATCAGGCAGCGCGGCGGCGCAAGGGCTTCAAGAAGCGGGCGAAGAAGGGCGTGGGCGGCGGCGCCGACGACGACGTCACCTACCTCGGCGACGCGACCAAGGAGGGCGGCGACGCGCTCCTCGGCCAGGCCGCCATCGAGCGGGTGATGAAGAGCAACTTCAACAAGCTCGTGCCCTGCGTCTACGAGGAGATGCGCCGCTCGCCGGGCCTGAAGAACATCAACATCGACTTCGGCGTGCGCGGCAGCGGCTCGGTGAGCTCGGTCACCGTCAACGGCCAGTCCGGCGGCCCCTTCGCCGGCTGCATCCTCTCGCGCATGCAGCGCATCAGCTTCCCCAAGTTCGACGGCACCCTCACCCGCGCCAGCTTCTCGATGAGCCTGAAGTAGCGCTGGTACCCCCACGATGATCACCGCCCGTCAGAGAGCTGGACCGATCGCGGGGCTGCTCCTCAGCGCGGTCTTCGCCTTCCTCCTCGTGCTGACGGCGACGGCGGATCTCTTCATGGCGCCGACGCTCCCCGGCGAGAAGGCGCTCCGCTTCAGCGTGCGGATCCCGGCGATGGGGCTCTACAGCGACACCATCACCGGCGGCGCGAGCTACCGCTTCATGCGCGTGCAGCACGGGCGCGGCGAGGTGGTCCCGCCGCAGGACGCGCGCCTGGTGCAGGCCTACGAGGACCTCAGGCGGCCGCCCTCCCCGGCGCTCCTCGTCGGGCTCGGCGCCGCGTTCTTCCTGGTGCTCCTCCTCTACACCAGCCACCTCAGGATCCTCTCGGCGCAGACCGCCTTCTTCCGCACGCAGCTGGTCTTGCTCCTCGGCATCTTCGGCACCGCGCTCGGCGCGAAGATCCTCCTCGCCACGACGGGCTGGAGCGCGATGTGGATCCCGCTCGCCGCGGTGATCATCCCCGTCGCGACCTTCCTCGGCGCGCGCGCGGCCGGCGCCTCCACCATCGCGGCTGCGATGATCCTCGGCCTGCTGACCCCCGTCGACCTCCCGCTCCTCGCCGTGCTCACGGCCCAGGGGCTCGGCGCCGGGGTCATCGCGGGCAAGAAGGGCCGCCGCTGGATCCCGCTCAAGGCCGGCTTCGGCGCGGTCATCGCCGGCGGGCTCGGCTTCGCCGCGATGAGCCTG
>JAKLHH010000970.1 GCA_022710245.1 Myxococcota bacterium | reverse complement strand
CTCACGGCCAAGCGCATCAGCCTCGAGCTCGATCCCGGTCCGCGCCACGTGCTCTTCCACGGCCACTGCCAAGCCAAGTCCCTCCTCGGCTCCGCGCCCCTCACCCGCGCGCTCGGCGCCCTGCCGGGTACCACCGTCGAGCTCGTCGGCTGCGGCTGCTGCGGGATGGCCGGCTCCTTCGGCTTCGAGCGGGAGCACTACGATGTGTCGGTGGCCGCGGGAGAGCGGGTGCTGCTACCCGCGGTGCGCGCGGCGGACGAGACGACGCTGATCATCGCCGATGGCTTCAGCTGCCGCGAGCAGATCGCCCAGTGTACTGGCCGGCAGGCGCTGAGCCTGGCCGAGGTCCTCCACCTGGCGCTCCCCGCCGAGGCCGAGGAGCCCGCGCCCGCGCGGCCCCATGTCCCGGTGACCGTCGGCAGCTGATCGAGCCCGGCCCTCCGCCGCAGCGCGTGGCACATCGGTTGCACCCTGGCGACGACAAATCCTGGGAGGTGCACGATGCCACGAGGAGCCAGTGCGAAGCGCGAGCGCGAGTACGAGGAGCTGAAGGGCCGCTTCCAGCGCTCCGGTCGCTACCGCGGGCGCGAGACCGAGGTCGCCGCCCGCATCGTCAACAAGCAACGCTCGCAATACGGCGAGACCAAGAAGGCGCGCGCCGAGGAGCAGCACGGCGAGGCGCCGGATCGCGATCTGCCCATCGAGGGCTACCGTCACCTGACCATCGCGCAGATCAAGCAGCGGCTGGCGGGGCTCTCGAAGCGCGAGCTGCGGCGGATCCGGACCTTCGAGGTGAAGCACAAGAACCGGCGATCGCTGCTGGCAGCGCTCGACAGGCTCGCCGCCTGAGCGGGCGGCCCGGAGCGGCGCTCGGGCCTCAGCCGGCCCGCAGGTCCGCCTCCAGCTCGTCGAAGAGGTCCTCGAGCTGGTAGAGGAGCTGGTCGGCCTCGGCGAGCTTCCACTCGGCGGCGAGGGCCTCGGCCCGGTCGTGGCGACCGTGGAGGGCGTCGCGCCGCGCGGCGAAGAGCTCTCCGAGGCGGGTGCCCTGCAGGGCGTCCACGAGCTCGTCGACGCGACCGGCGAGCGCGTAGGGCGAGGGCTGCGCGCCGGCGAGGCCTGGCGCGATGGCCTCGAGCGTCCGCGCCAGGCGCGGGTAGCTGGCGACGAAGCCCTCGGGCGGCTCGGGGCGGATGTTGACCGTGATCTGCATGTCTCGGCTCATCGAGTCCTCCTGCCGCTCAACGAAGCAACCGTCGGGCCACCAGCAGGGCGACAGTTCGCTCTGCTCGCCCTCAGGGAAGGGCGAACTATCTACCACTGGCGCGAGATCTTGACCACGCGTGAGGAGGGGAATTCGCCCTTCATCACGGAGCCTCCGAAGGAGGCGAGCAGGGCGAATTGCGGCGGTCTCATCCCGGAGCGGCCGGAGACCCGCAATTGAGCGAGGAGCGTGCCTGCGACGAGAGCGAGGCGCAGCGAAGATCAGCGCGGCTTGATGCCCATGATGCCCTGATAGTAGCGGAGGCGCGAGGTGTCCTTGAAGCCGCTCCCCTGATGCCCGGGCGCGGGCCACATCTTCTGGCGCCAGTCGCGGCCATAGCGCGCCTCGAGGGTGCCGGAGAGCTTGCGGGCCGAGGTGAACGTGTTCGTCCGGAACGCATCGGACGAGGCTCGCGAGGGAGCAGCCTGGGCCGCGCTGCCCAGGCCGAGCGTGAAGAGCAGACCGAGCGTGAGGCTGCGGAGCATGGTCGTCCTCGGGTTGGTTCAGCGCCCCCCTTGTGCAAGACGGACGCCAGCCGACGAGGACGCCCAACGCCGCGACCTTCCAAGCCATCGACCCGGGCTTCGCTGGCTCGCCGGTGGACGGGTGGTGGCTGGAGACGCCAGGCCGGCCACGGACCGCCTCCCTTCGCCCTCCTCGCGTCCTCCTGACGCTCTGCGATGATCGGGCTGACCTCTCGCGCGTAGCCAGCCGCGGCGCGAGCTGATACATAGTCTGCATGATCGGCATGGACGAGCACGGCATCAGCGACGCGTACCACGACATCTTTGGCCAGCTGCGGGTGACGAGCGAGGAGACCCGGCGCGCGCTGCGCGACGCCATGGGCGTGGGCTCCCGCCCGGCGCCCCCCGCGCGAGTGCGCGTGATCCGCGCCGGCGCCAACGAGGAGCTAGGCCACGGCGAGCTGCACCTCGAGGACGGGGGTCACCACCGCCACTCCGGCGGGGTGCTCCCGCCCGACCTGCCGCTCGGCTATCACCGCTTCGAGGCCGACGACGCGGAGCCGCTGCGCCTGATCGTGGCGCCGCGGCGCTGTGTGCTCCCTCCGGACCTGCGCGGCTGGGGCTGGGCGGTGCAGCTCTACGCGGCGCGCTCGGCGGCCAGCTGGGGCATCGGCGACCTCGCCGACCTCCGCGCGCTCTGCGGCTGGGCGCGCGGGCTCGGCGCGCGCATGCTCCTCGTCAACCCGCTCGCGGCGGTGGCGCCGGTCTTCTCGCAGCAGGCGAGCCCCTACTACCCGAGCAGCCGCTGCTACCGCAACCCGCTCTACCTCCGCGTCGAGGAGGTGCCGGGCGCCGAGTCGCTGCCCGGCCTGGCGGAGCTCGCCGCGGCTGGACGCGCCCTCAACGCCGACCGGCGCATCGATCGGGACGCGGTCCTCCGGCTCAAGCTGAGGGCGCTCGAGCCGCTCTGGGAGCGCTTCCCCGGCGACCCGCGCTTCGATCGCTACCGCGCCGCCGAGGGCACTCCGCTCGCCAGCTTCGCGGCCTACTGCGTGCTCGCCGAGCGCCATGGCGCCGACTGGCGACGCTGGGCCGAGGAGCTGCGCCACCCGGCGGCGGCGGGCGTCCAGCGGGTGGCGCGCGAGGAGGCCCGGCGCGTCGGCTTCCACGCCTGGCTGCAGTGGCTCCTCGACGAGCAGCTGGCGCGCGCCGATCGAGAGGGCGTGCTGCTGATGCAGGACCTGCCGATCGGGGTCGACCCGGGCGGGGCCGACGCCTGGACCTGGCAGGACACGCTGGCGGACGGCGCCAGCGTCGGGGCGCCGCCGGATCGCTACAGCGCCGACGGCCAGGACTGGGGCCTGCCGCCCCTCGTGCCCGCCCGACTCCGCGCCGCGGCCTACGAGCCCTTCATCCACACGGTCCGCGCGGCGCTGCGCCACTCGGGCGGCCTGCGCATCGACCACGTGATGGGCCTCTTCCGCCTCTTCTGGATCCCGCGCGGCGGGCGGCCCGCCGACGGGGCCTATGTCTACTACCCGGCCGACGACCTCCTCGGGGTGCTCGCGCTCGAGAGCCACCGCGAGGACGCCGTCATCGTCGGGGAGGACCTCGGCACCGTCGAGGCCGGAGTCCGCGAGCAGCTCGCCGAGCACGCGGTGCTCTCGTACCGGGTGATGTGGTTCGAGGACCGTCGCCCGCGCGAGCTCCCCGAGCTGGCCCTCGCGGCCGTGACCACCCACGACCTGCCGACCGTGGCCGGCCTCTGGACCGGCAGCGACGCGGCGGAGGAGCGCGCGCTCGGCCGCACCGTCAACGACGCCGAGACCGCGCGGGTGCGGGGGCGGCTGGCAGAGATGGCGGGGCTCCGCGACGACTCCCCGCTCGAGGAGGTGATCGTGGGCGCCCACCGCCTCCTCGCCGAGGCGCCCTCGCTCCTCGTCACCGCCACCCTCGAGGACGCGCTGGCGACCCAGGAGCGCCCCAACGTGCCCGCGACCTGCACCGAGCGCCCCAACTGGAGCCTCGCGCTGCCCCGGCCGCTCGAGGAGCTGATGCAGGCGCCCCTCGCCAGGCGGATCGCGGCGGCGCTCACGCGCTGAC
>JAKLHH010000097.1 GCA_022710245.1 Myxococcota bacterium | reverse complement strand
GAGCAGGGCGGCCGCGGCTTCGGCCTGCAGTATGATCTCTTCCTCAAGCGCTTCTTCGCCGGCGAGCTCTTCGGGCTGATGAAGGCGGCTCGCATGACGGCGCGCGAGCGCACGGAGCTCGAGGCGATCAACTCCGGCGAGCTGGTGAAGAAGACCTACGACCGCGAGCTCGCGAGCTGCACCCTGCAGGCAGCCGGCTTCTCGCCCGGGCAGGCGCGGGAGATCATCCGCACGAACTGGGTCGGGGCGAAGGCGCTGACCGAGACCGCGATCAAGCTCGCCAGCTACCAGAACCTCGGCGCCACCGCCAGGATGAACGGCGCGGACGTCGTCCACCCCGCGCGCTACGACATCTACAGCGCCCTGGCGAGCCTGGCTGGCGTCGTGCGCACGCGCGGCACCGGCGAGGGCGGGGCGAACGCGCTGCGCGACGCGCTCAAGATCTCCGCGGCGGGACGCGGCGCGGACCTGGACCAGAGCGGCCCGCGTGAGCTGCTGGCGCAGTTTGGCGCGGTGCTCTCGCCGGTGCTCGACCGGGTCCCGGCGGCGGACCGCGACGGTCAGCTGCGCATGATGGCCAACGCCGCGGCGCAGCGGACCCGCTGGGCGAGCCAGCTCGAGCGGCACGCGCTGCGCGACTGGTCGCGGCAGATGGCGGGCGAGCTGGCCAGGGACGGCGCCGGGCGGAGCGAGGGGCTGCGCCGCGTCCGCGCCGAGGTCACCGCCAAGATGCGGCACGGCAACCTGGTCGGGCCGGGCTCGGCGGTCCACGCCGCGCAGGGTCTGGCCGAGGACCGCCTGCCCAGCCGTCCGCTCCGCGTCGACGGCCGCCTCTCCAGCTTCACCGTGCTCAGCCGCGTGGACGAGAGCGGCGTCCGCATCGAGCAGCTCTCGAACGGCGCGCGCGACTTCGTCGAGGTCCGGCTCACCGGCGACCCGCTCGCCACCAGGCAGCTGAAGAAGTACCGCATGCGCTACGACACGCGCGGCGGGGACCAGGGGTGGGTGGACGTGGCGCCGGTCGCGGTCGAGGGCAAGGACGTCGTCTTCCGCGTCGAGCTCACGGGCAAGCCGCGCTCCGAGCTCCAGCGCTTCGAGGCCGTCTTCTTCCGCAGCAAGCCAGGCCGCGAGGGAGCCGCCGCCGAGACGCGCTGGGAGAACAACTCCTCCCTCAACTACGGCAAGAACATGGCGCTGGTCTTCAGCGACGAGAACGTGCAGGCGGCGCTTGGCCTGCTCGCCGAGCGCGGCCGCCTGCAGCGCCGCTTCACCGAGCCCCACCTCGCCTCGATCCAGCGCGCCATGGGCCGCAGCTACTCGACCGCGGCGCCCCGCCCGCGGACGCAGATCCCCGGCCACCTCTACGGTGAGGTGACCGGCGAGCAGGTCCACCGCTGGAAGGCGGCGGACCCGAGCTCGCGACACCTCGAGAACCGGATCCGTCACCTGACCCGACCGGCCAGCCTACGCTGACCAGGAGTCCAGCGATGTCACCGCTGCACCGTCGTCCCGCTCCCCTTCGCGCCCTCCTCGTCGCCCTCGCGCTGAGCCTCGTCGCAGGCCCGGCGAGGGCTGGCGACTACCGCCACCCGCAGCTCTCGGCCTACGACCACAAGAGCTGGATGCCCCACGCCAAGGCGAGCCAGTTCGTCGGCCACTACCTGCGCGCCGTGGAGCGGCAGGACGCCGCGAACGTCAAGCGCGTCCCGGCCGACTCGCCGGCCTGGCGCGCCCTGCGCGAGCAGTTCCCGGTCCTCAAGGGGGTCTCGGCCGAGAACGTGGTGGTGATGAACGCCGCGTCGCCGGAGGTGCAGCAGATGATGGCCACCATGGGGAGGGAGATCCCCCTCGCCGGCATGGCCATCCACACCAAGGAGGGGACCGGCAGCGGTCACCCGCACCTCGTGGCGCACCGCTCCGCGGGCTGGGCCGACGCTCCGAGCGCCCACCTGGGCCGCACGGTGCTCTTCGACACAGCAGCCGGCAAGGGCTTCAACGACAGCGGCGTCTTCACGCGCGAGGGCGGGCTGGAGAAGCTCAACCAGCGCAACCCCCTCCTCTACACGCTCTGGGCCGCGCCCGGCAACGTCGTCCGCAAGATGGGCGACGAGACCAAGGGCTGGTTCGAGGACAAGGGCAACTCCGCCAACCGCGGCTGGCCCTGCACCCGCTTCGTCGGCCATCGCCTGTCGGCGCTCGGCCAGCTCGCGGCCGGCCAGCTCGACAACCCCTTCACGGGGCTCGACGAGGGGCGGGCCTCCTGGGAGGCGGAGGGCTGCGCGGTCTCCCGGGAGAACCCCTGGGGCCACAAGTCGCGGCAGGTCGGCGCGCAGAACGTCCTCAGCCAGACCAAGGTGGCTCCGCACGCGATGATCGTGATGCTCCCGGCCGAGCAGTACCGCCAGGTGGTGACCGGCGACGCGCGCACGGGGCAGTCGGTGCTCGGGACTCTGGACAAGTACCTGCGCGTTCCTCCACAGTAGGCGCCCGAAGGATGGGCCTGCGCCGATGTCTGGACCTCATGCTCGCTCCTTGACCCGCTGGCTGCTCGTCGCGGCCGCCTCTGCGCTCCTCGCCGGGTGCTCCGACGAGACCGCCCCCACCGACGCCGAGGCGCGGCACGACGCGCAGGTCCCCGCCCCGGACCAGAGGCCCTCGGTCGACCAGGATCCGGCGAAGGCGCCGGAGGTCACCTCGATCTCACCGACCACGCAGGCGGGCGGCGTCGCCTTCGAGCTCACCGTCCACGGCGCTCGTCTGGGCGGCGGCACGGTGCTCCTCGACGGGACAGCGCTGGTGACCACGGTCGAGTCGGAGACGCAGGCGCGCGCGCAGGTGCCCGCGCAGAAGCGCGGCGCCCGCTCCGTCGCCGTGCGCACCCCGGCGGGCACCAGCGCCGCCGTCACCCTCACCATCGAGAACGCGGCGCCGGTGATCGGACCGGTGGCCGACCAGACCGCGAGCGAGGAGGCCCCCTTCCAGCTGACGCTCACGGTGAGCGACCCGGACGGCGATCCGCTCCGCGTCTTCGTCTCCGGGCTGCCGCCGGGGGCGCGCTTCGACGAGGCCTCGCGCGAGCTGCGCTTCGTCCCCGACTTCACGCAGGGGGGCGACTCCTTCACGGTCAACGTCACGGCCAGCGACGGGCAGGCCCAGACCCAGGCCGCCTTCAAGCTCACCATCAAGGACACCATCGCCCCGCCGTCGCCGACGGTGGTCTCCACCATCGACGCCGGCACCTACGTCAAGCACAAGCTGCAGCAGAAGACCGACAGCTACCTCGACAGCCCCGGCCACGCCGGCCGCAGCTTCGAGGCCTGGCTCGGCGTGCCGAAGTCGGCGAGCGCGTCGAGCCGCAAGCCGGTCCGCGTCACCCTGCACGGCTACGACAACGCGGTCAGCTCCGAGGGGAGCGGCGGCGAGCTGGTGATCAACGCGCAGGACTCGATGAACACCTACTGGTGGGGCTACTCGGACCAGCTCCCCGGCGGGGCGCCGACGCAGGGCACCGTCCCGCCCTACACCCTGCGCCGGGTCCTGCACCTCCTCGAGTGGGTGCTGCGCACGCAGCCGGGCGCCGATCCGGAGGCGGTCTACGTCAGCGGCTCCTCGATGGGCGGGGCCGGGGCCCTCACCCTCGGGCTGCTCGGCGCGCGCCACTTCTGCTACGTCGAGGGGATCATCGGCCAGACCATCCCGCGCAACCACCGCCCGCTGCGCGTCGCCCAGCTCTCGGGGCTCTGGGGCACCCCGCAGCTGAACCTGCCAGTCACCGCGGGAGGGGTGGGCGTCTGGGACTGGCAGGATCTGACGCGGGCGCTGAAGGAGTCGCCGGAGGCGCGCGATCAGTTCATCTTCACCAAGCACGGCAAGGACGACGACCTCATCCACTTCGGCGCGGTGGTGCAGGCGAGCCCGCTCACCAAGCTGAGCTTCTATCAGGCGCTCCCCGCCACGCGCCCTGGCTTCTACGTCGTCTGGGACGAGGGCGGCCACGGTCCGGCCGACCCGGTGCTGGGCGACTTCTGGTCCGACTGGGGCTGGAGCCGCGTCTCCGACGCGGTCACCTACCTCCGCAGGGATCGCGCGTTCCCGGCCTTCGCGAAGAGCAGCGCCGACCAGAGCCCCGGCGACGGCACCGGCAACGGCAAGCAGAGCTGGGACGTGAACAAGGGCTACGCGGGCGCCGTCTCGGTCCCCGGCGACACGGGCTGGAGCGGGGAGCTCGCGGGCGCCCTCAACCGCTTCCTCCGCTGGGGGAGCGCCGGCGTCGTCGACACCGAGAGCGCGCTGGAGCTCCCGCTCTGGGTGCTCAGCGGCAGCGGCAAGCCCGCTCCCCAGGCCGGCTACCCGAGCATCGGCAACCAGCTCGACGCCGCGCTGCCGATCACCGTCGACGTGACTCCGCGTCGCGTCCAGCGCTTCCGCTGCCTGCCCGGCGAGGAGGTGACGTGGACCTTCGGCGGCGACAGCGGCAGCGTGACCGCCGACGGCGACGGGGCGGTCACCGTGCCGGGGCTGAAGCTCACCACGACGCCCACCACGCTCAAGCTGCGCCGCGCGCCCTGACCGATCACCGCTCCGTCATGCGCGCTGCATGACGAAGAAGCCGTAGCCGAAGCACTCCGGGTGCCTGCGATAGAGGTCGAGCTCGTACTGGCTCCTGGCGGCGACCTCCAGCGCCTCGTCATCGCCGGCGTGCGCGACGCGGAAGCGCTCGAGCGTCGCTCCGAGAGGCACGTAGTAGTTCTCCCACCAGCCCACCGCGGGCAGCACGAAGTCACCGACGAGCCGATACCCGCTCGCGGCGATCTCCTCGCGCCTGGCCTGCAGGTCGGCGACCGCTGCGCCCTCGGCGTCGAAGAACGCCTTCACCTCGGCGGGAGGATCGTCGCGGAGCCAGCAGAGCTCGGAGACGACCAGGTGCCCGCCCGGGACGAGCAGGCGCCTCCACGCCGAGAGCCCCCTGGCGAAGCTGCCCATGATGATGACCGTGGCTCCCTCGCACCAGAGGACGTCGAACGATCCGTCCGGGAAGCGCAGGTCGTTCATGTCGCCGACGGTCGGCGTGATCCTGTCCGCGAGGCCGAGCTCGGCGGCGCGCGTGGTGAGCCGCGAGACAAACGGCTGATGGAGGTCGACGGCGACGATCTGGGCCTCGGTGGCCCGCGCGAGGTCGAGGGTCTGCGCACCCGCACCGCAGCCGATGTCCAGGATGCGCTGGTCTCGCCTCAGGGGAGGCAGCAGGCGAAGAGCCCGCTCCGTGCTCTCGCCGTCACCCGGGCCTTGCCGGGGGATGGCCTCATAGATCTCGAAGAAGTAGCTCCAGAACTTGTCTGACTTGCTCGCTGACATGGCGTTGATCCCTTCCTTGGGCACACAAGTGCCTGGGTGAGCTCGCTCTCACTTCACGCTTCGACGGGGGGATCTACGCGACAAGCACCATCTACCGACGAACCTACGCCGCCGTGACGTGCCGGTCAACCGGAACGAGCGCCGCCTCGGATCACTTCGGGATGATCAGCGTGTCGCCCTTGAACGAGATGGCGTCGCTCGCCGCCGGCGCGACGGCGATCTTCGGCACGTTGGCCGTGGTGATGGGGTTCGCCCCTGCCGAGCCCTGACCGCGGGGCGTCGTCCGGACCAGCTGGCTCGGCGGCAGCGGCGCCCCCTGACGCAGGTGCGCCAGCATGAGGTCGAGGGCCTGCACGAAGTAGTAGTGCAGCGGGACGAAGCGCCCATCCAGCTTGTAGGAGGGGATGGTCAGCAGCACATCGAGGTGCTGGGCGTTGCTGATCTCGTAGTAGACCGCCTTGCTGCTGGCGCCCTCCACCTTCTGGTTCCTGGCGAAGTACGCTCGTCCGGTGTTGTTGATGGGCAGCAGGGCGTCGGCTTGCCCCTGCAGGATGATGGCGGGTCGGCCGCCGAGGTCGCCGGTGCGCTGGACCTGAGCGATGCCCGCTGCCACCCGGGCCGCCTGCTTCGCCATCTCCCCGCTGAGGGCCGCGCCGGTCACCGCGTCTCTTCCGAGGACCAGACCGCGCACGCAGAGGATGCCGTCGAGGGCGCGGTCGAGCAGGCCGGTGCTCGGCGAGGCCGCGACGTCGAGGCGCCGCGCGCCGCCCGGGGCCAGGTTGTAGACGAGCCCCGGCGTGGTGCTCGAGTCCGGCGCTCCGTTGTTGGTGGAGAAGGTGAGCAGCAGCTTGTCCGCGGGCATCGGGATCACGGCTCCCGAGGTGTCGGTCGCTGCCACGCTGTAGCCGCACAGGTTCTCGGTGACGCTGAACTCGCCATACGCGTTCGCGTAGTCCACGGCCAGCGAGTCGTAGTAGTTCACGTGCGAGAGCACGAGCGGCAGGCTCTCCGGGCTCCAGCCGCAGGCGAGGACCTTGCTCACCGACTCGTCTGCCTGCGCCTGGGGGGTGGCGCCGGCGAGCAGGCCGAGCTGCTTCAGCGCCGCGCAGCGGTTCTGGGCATAGGTGAGCTGCGCGGCGCTCGGCTGCACGCTGACCTCGGGGCGAGTGCCGGCGGCGAGGATGGCGCAGGGCGCGTACACGCCCGCGCAGGACATGTAGTCCGCCAGGGTCTTGCCCAGGCCGGCCACCTCGGCGCCGCCGACCACGATCTTGGCGCCGGCCAGATCGCCCGGCTGGGCGTTGGGCTCCGAGGCGACCAGGCCGTCGACCAGCGACTCCTTGTCGAGCTCGGCGGCGGCGACCGCCGCCCCGGCGCCGTTCGAGACCGAGGTGGCGATCACGATGGTGTTCTCGGGGCGGAGCTCGCGCAGGCGCTTGCCGCTCGCCGGATCGAGCGCCGCGAACTGCTCGTTGAGCACGTAGAAGCCGAAGCGGATCGCGTCGAGCGTGCTCTCGCCCCAGTCCTTCTCCGGGTTCTGCCGCGAGTGCAGGTGCTTGTTGGCCAGCCGATTCGGGGTGGACGCGTTGAACGCGGCGAGCTCGGCGTCGCTCAGCGCGGCGGCGAAGTTCGCGCTGCTGCCGGCGGTCTTGCGGTCCTTGCGCGTGCCGTCGATGAGCGTCACCGTGTCGGTGGCCAGATCGTGCAGGCCGATCCCGGTGCCCTTGTCCGTGTAGACGACCGCGCAGCCACGCTTGAGGCCCCACTCGCCCGAGGTGGCGACCGCGCCGTAGATGCCGCGTGAGCCGGACGAGGCCGCGGTGACGATGCAGGGGCTCTTCTTGTCGAACGTGCTCGGCACCTGGACCATGGCGGTCACGTTCCGGGTGCCGCTGCCGTCGTCCATGAAGGCGAGGTACTCCTTGCCCGCGATCTTGCCCTCGCCGAGGGTGCTCTGCCCCGCGGCGTCGAGGTTGGGACCGAACAGGGTGCCGAAGCCGCCGCCCGCCGTGGTGTCCACGAGCGCCCGGTAGTTGTTGTAGATGGCCCCGGTGCGGAGCTCGGCGGCGGTCGGCGGGCTGGAGTACGTCGGCGAGGCTCCGGTCAGCCCTGTCTTGCCCAGCCCCGCGGTGAGCAGATCGTTGGTGGTCCCGTCGTAGTCGGCGACCGCGATCTTCCCCACGTTGGCGGGCTTGACGTTCAGCGGCGGGCCCGCGTCCGGGCCCTTGTGGTCGGGCTGCAGGCCGTCCGGGCGGTGGCCGGTGTCGCTGCCCAGGCCGTCGCTCCGCGTCCCGTCCAGACCGGCGTCGCTCGCGGGCTGTCCATCCGACGAGGAGCACCCCGCCGCCAGCGTCACGACCAGCATCGCAGTGAGACAGCCTCGCCGCATCAGGGTGCCTCGCCCCATCAGGGTGCCTGCTCCTCGCATCATGGACCTCTCCTCTCCTGTACCTGCCCGCCATAAGCCCCCTCGGGCGCGAGGTGGGAACCAGCCTCACCTGCCCCGACCTGACCCGCCGCGCTTTTCTCCTTGCAGGTGCGGTTCCGCCGGCGTCAGCGGGATGAAGGCCCGGTCAGGAAAGGAGCGCATCGATGCGAGTGACTCTGCTGGCGGCCACGGCGTCCCTCCTGCTCGCGTGCGGCGAGGCGCAGGTCGTGTCGCCGCAGGAAGGTGGTCCACGCCCCCATCCCCAGGGTGACGCCCCCCTCCCGGCGCTCACCGCGGATCGCGCGGCGCCCGTCGCGCTGGACAGCAGCGTCGCGCCCCCCCAGCAGGACGCCAGCGCGGGGACGCATCCGTTCCCGTTCGCCTTCGACGACGCGCAGTTCTTTGCGAACGTGTCGGCCGGCGGGCCGCTCTCGCTGGCCTGCGGCGCGAACGTGTCGGATCGCAGCATCACCACGGCCCAGGGGGACGCGGTCATCTTCAACGCGTGCGAGAGCGGGACCACGAGCATCACCCGCGTGCGCCTCGGCGGCGGCCCGAACGGCGGGGTCCGCGAGGGGTACCGGTGCGCGGGCAGCGGCACGATGAACATCACGAGCAGCTGGCTCGAGGCCCAGGGGCAGGGCGACGACCACGCCGACATCATCCAGTGCTACGACCCCGACAACTCCCCGACGGCCACGATGAACCTCGCGCACACCACGATCCGCGGGTACAACACGGCGGCGACGGCGGGCGTCTTCGTCGCGGACTCCTACGCGCTGGACCTGCGGATCTCGGACACGCTCTTCTGGGGCGGCCCCTACGGGCTGCGCTTCCACACGGATGGGCGGCCGGGGACCCTGGGGCTGAAGAACGTCTGCTTCTACGGCAAGGGCGCGAGCAACCACTCCTTCGGCTACGGTCCGTATCTGCTCGATCCGGGCCGGCCGACGATCGTCGAGTGGACCAACGTGAGCTGGTGCACGATCGAGAACGGACAGCTCGTGGTGCACGGGCCGCTCGCGGCGCCGTGACCCGTCACTGTGAACAACCCCCGCAGCCACGCGGCGGCCGATGAGGCGGTGCGGGGGGGTAGTCGCGCACCTCGATGGGTCGGCTCGCCGGCCCGGCGTCGGGGCGCGTCGCCGAGGCGTCGGCGCCGGGTCGCGTCGCGGGCGCCGTGGGCTCGGCCCCGCCTCCTCCGAAGCCGGCGGTCGCCCCGAGCGCCAGCGCCGCCGCGCCGGCGAGCAGCCAGCGCCGCGCTCCGGACGGCGCGCCCTGGAGCTCGACCCGCTGCGGCGGGGCGATCTCCTCGGCCTCGCCGTGTACGTGCAGCCGCAGCCACCCGCCCTGCCCCACCCTCACCTCGTCTTTGTCCAGGACGAAGACCGGCCGCTCGGGCGGCACGTCGAGGGCGCGCCCTGCGCGGGCCACCGTCACGGCCGCGGCCCCTCCCTCCCGCAGCAGCACGAGGCGGCCGTCCTGCGCCACGCAGAGCCGGACCAGCGGCCCGTGCTCCTCCTGCCAGCACGGCTCGCCGCCGGCACCGAGCGACAGGCCAGGCTGCCGGCCGACGAGCGCCACGCAGCTCGTCAGCCTCGCGGGCTCACCGTCGAGCGTCTCCACGCACAGGGCGAGGGCCATCGATCACCTTCGTGAGGTGCCGCAGTGTACCACGGCGCCCCTGGCGAGCGCGGCGCAGCGCGGTCCCACCGTCAGGTAGCGATAGCCAGCTCGTGAGCTGACGGCGTACGCCAGGGAGACTCGGGTCTCGGCAACCTCGGGCACGTCACTTCCGAGGAGGCAGGTCATGCACGTCGCGCCGCGCCCCCGGCGGCTCGTCCCGCTGGTCCGGCTGCTCGTCCTCGCGCTGCTCGCGCCGGCGGCCCTCGGCGCGTGCCCGGAGGCGTCCTCGCAGCGCGCCGACGCCGCGATCGCGATCGAGCTCGGCCCCGCGCCAGCCTGCGCGGATCCCGACGGCGACGCGGACGGCGACCGCCTGCCGAACGGCCTCGAGGGCTGCGCCTCCGGCCGCGAGCTGCCTCCTCGGCGCCGACGGCTGCGGCGCGGGCCAGTCCTGCAAGGGGGGTCTCTGCGAGCCCGCGCTCTCCCCCTCGTGCTCGCAGGGCGAGACCAGCCCCACGCGCCGCGACACCTTCGGGGACGGCAAGCTCGACTCCACCCGCGGGCTCACGGTCTGCCGCGACGCCACCGTCGACGACCCGCGCGGGCGCCCGCGGCTGCAGCTGGTGAAGAGCCAGGTCTCGACGCCCCCGGGCGGCAGCCCGCAGGGCTGCGACTGGCAGCTCGCGCTCCGCGAGCACGCGCGCTACACGCCGCTCACGCTCCAGGGGGCGGCGCGCTGGCAGGCCGCCGCGCTGATCGACCACGACCTCGCGACCGCCGAGGTCGCGGGGCTGATCGTCTCGCGGCCCACCGCGAGCTCGAGCCTCGTCGCGGAGGTGGCCACGCTCGCGGACGAGGTGCGCGCGCGGCTACCGGGCGCCAGCGTGACGCTGAAGGCGCCCAGCTCGGCCTGGTGGACCCACGACGGCTTCGATCTGATCGCCGGCTTCTCGCTCGAGGTGGTCCCCGGCGCGCCGACCACCGCCCCTGCCCTGCGCGACCAGCTCGTCGCCGCGCTCCTCGGGAAGTCGGTGCCGGAGCTCGGCAAGCTCCCCGCGGACTACGGCGTCGCCGCCACCGCGATGGCTGTGCGCCTCGCGGCCGTGCGCCGCTTCGCCTTCAAGCGCGACGCCCAGGGGCAGCCGCTCCGGGTCAAGGGCCAGCCGGTCGACGACGGGGACGCGAGCCAGTGGCACGTGGTGCTCCTCGGGGGCGTCGCCCGGCAGGCCCGCTACGACGACCGGGGCGACGAGACCGGGATCGTCCTCGACGACCTCGCGAGCGGGACGGGCCTGGCGCTCCCGGGCGCCGGCGTGGGGACGGCCTGCGAGCTCACGCCCCTCGCCGGCCCGCCGAAGGCCGACGTCATCTGGGTCGTCGACCGCAACACGGCCTCGAGCGCGCTGCCCGGCATCGCGCAGGACTTCCTCTCGCGCGCACAGGCGAGCGGGCTCGACCTCCGCCTCTGCGTGACCGGGACCTGCGCGCCGGACAGCACCAGCCCGGGCTGCGCCGGCGCCGTCGGTCGCTGCTGCGACGGAGGGACCGCGCCGACCGACCGCTTCCTCGCCGCCAGCGAGGCGGCCGCCTTCGCGACCTGCCTCGCCGACGCGCCCGGCGAGCTGAGCGGCAAGGCGTACGGCCTCAGCAACGCGATGAGCGCCGTCTCGCGCCACCTGCCGCGCGCGGCCGGCCTTGCCGACCGCATCCGCCCGGACGCGAAGCTGATGATCGTGGTGGCCAGCGCCGAGCCAGCCCAGGAGGTCCTCGACGCGGGGCTCCTGGCGGACGCCTCGCCGTGCCAGCTCGACGCGGTGACGTGGGCTCACCTCGACTATGTGGTGCAGCCCTACTACCGCTACTTCACCGGGCAGACTGATCCCGAGGTGGCGGCGACGGTGAGCCTCCTCGGCGGGGTCTGCGGGAGCAGCTGCATCTCGCGCGTGGGGCACGGCTACTGGGAGCTGATGCAGGGCACGGGCGGCGCGACGGGCGACCTCTGCCAGCAGGACCTGGGACTGACGCTGCAGCAGATCATCGACGGCGCGCCGGGGCCGGACCAGACGCTGGTCCTCGATCGCCGGCCGATCAGCGCCTCCGTCGCGGCGGCGCTGGACGGCACGCAGCTCGTGCGCAGCCGCCAGGTCGGCTTCGACTACCGACCGCACACGAACAGCCTCGCGCTGGTCGGGATCACGCGCACCAAGGCGTCCGAGCTGATCGCCACCTACCGCTGGTGGACTCATTGAGCACGCGGCGGCTCAAGCCTGCTCCGCGTGATTACTCCAGGTACACCCTCGCCGCGAGGTTGCGCGGCTGGTAGACGAGGTCACCGGGCCGGTCTTCGCCGGGCCCGGTGAGCTGCCTCGCGCCCGAGGTCTGGCTGCCTGATGATGAGCGTCAGCGGGAGCGACCCCGCAGGCACGAGGACAGCGCCACGACTCGCCGTCACCGCGAAGCGGCGTCGCTCGGAGACGGCGCTGGCCCGACCAGCTTCTCGACGAGCACTGGAGCGGTCTCAGCGCCGAACGCCGCCTCGGCGATGGGCCGGAGGCGCCTCGCGAGCTGCTCGACCTGCGCTCGCGCCGCGGCGAGCGCGACGCGCAGCACCACCGGATCGAGGCGCGCGAGGTCGGGCCGGACCGTCTCCGCGCTGCCCTCGGTGGCGCAGCTCAGCACGAGCCACCCAGCTTCGTGGCGGATGTAGTGAAACGGGTGGCCGGTCCAGAGCATCCGCGGGGTGGGGTGGCGATGCCCGGCCGCCTCCTCCCACCCCGCGAGATCGGCGAGGTCCGCGCAGCAGCCTGGCCGCGAGTACACCTGTCCGACCGAGCGCAGGACCAGCCCCCCGGGCAGGGGGGCGACCTGCTCCCCGACGAGCTCCGCCGCCTCGCGTGCTCCCTCGCGCACGGCGTCGAGGAGCTGCTGATAGACGGGCGGCTCCTCGTACGAGGTCCGG